>NZ_JBHYIO010000009.1:0-121284 GCF_042740095.1 Nonomuraea sp. NPDC059023
CCCCTGGCTACACGCCTACAATCACCACCGCGGCCACACCGCACTCGGCGGCCAACCACCCGCCAACCGCGTACCTAACCTCTCAGGACAGAACACCTAGGTGAGCGAGTCGATCTTGGGATCGTACTCCCAGTGCCAGGGCTCGAACGGACTGCTGTAAGCCCAGTCGGGGTGGAACCACCCGTATCGCTTGCCGTTCTTCTCCAGCCAGTTGAACTCGGCCGACCGGAAGCGCTCCACCCCTCCGCACAGGTCGACCGCCAGCCCGAACCCGTGATTGCTCCGCCCCGGCACCGCCGCGAACCCCGGCCGCCGATAGTAGACGGACTGCTGCTCGGAGAGACTGCGATAGGCGTCGGTCACGCAGATCTGCCGTCCGAACTGCTTGCGGTAGGCCTCGTTGAGGCTGACGAACGCGATGGCCGCGTCCGCCCGCAACATGTGCCCGCGCTGCTGCAGCGGGCAGAGCAGCGTCCGCGGAATGAGCCCGTTCGGATAGGCGTCGGCCGCCGTGATCCGCAGCGGATTACAGGCCAGGGCCGCCCGCCCCACCTTGTCAATCTTGATGCCCATCTTCACCAGCGCCGCGGTCAGCGACTTCACGATCTTGTCCGACCGCAGCCGCAGGGTGTCGATCTCCGCCGCCATCTGCGCCTCGGCCAGCAGGTTCCCGGCCCGCAGTTCCTGAGCCTCGGCCGCCAGCCGTTCCGTCTCCTTGTAGAGGCGGCTGGTCTGCTCCACGGCCAGCTGCCGGACGGCGACGATCTGACTGGCATCGCTCATGGCCCGGAGCGTCCCGACCCCGGCATCCCCCGACAGGAACGGGATGATCCCATCGCCACCGATGGGCTGCTGATAGAACAGCTCGGCCAGCCGCGAGACCGGCTTACGAATCTCCGCCAGCCGGCTCTCGGCCTCATCGAGGGCGCGAAGCTTGGTCTTGAGCTCCTTCTCCTGGGCAGCGACCTTCGATCGCCGCTGCTCCAGCGCCTTGGTGGCGTCCTCAAGCTCCTTGGCCGACTTCTCGGCTTCCTTGCGAAGCTCCGTAAGACTGCCAGGATCCACTACAGCGGCGGCAGGGGGAACGTTGGTTGGAGCCTCGGCACGAACCGGGGGTGCGAACAGTGAAGCCATCGCCACGACGACCGCGATCAGACCCGCTGATCGAGGAGTTGGCACGCTCGACTCCTCCGTTTGCACACTCGTTACCTTGGTCAGGCACGCACGTTACTACAGCCCCCCGAGTGCCCGGACCCAACTCCGGAGAGCCGCTATATCCCGTTTAGGGTTTTTAACCCGCATCCCCACCCCGCCCCTCACAGTTCACTAGCCGTCCACCCAGCCCTCAACCCGCTTGACCCAACCCCCTACCAAACCTGGAGCCCCCCACCCCAGCCCATTGCCCACCCACGCACACCCCCGAAGCCCCGGAACCGCACCGTCAGCTTCGTCAGGCAGGAGCCCGCTCCCGCTCCCGGCACAACTCCCAGAGCCAGGTCTCCTCCCACTCCCCCGGACACCCGCTCCCCTGCTCTCGCTCCCGCTCCCCCCGAACCGGCGCCGGCGCCTCCCGCCGCACCACCGATTCCCCGGCAGGAGGCACCGCAGGCACATCCACCACCCGCACCCTCACCTCCTCGCGCTCCCGGGGCGCAGGCAAACTCCCCTCGTAGACCAGATCCGCCCGAGCCGGCGCAGGCACATAGACCGGCTCAAACGCCAACCCCACCCCCGGCGGCACCTTGTCCACGGCGATCCGCTCCCCGTCGTACCCGACGCCCTCCCCCACCATCAGCCCCCCAGCGAGAATCGCCGGCGCGAGCAACGCGGCCACCAGCACAGTTGGCCTCTGTTTACGTCCCCTGTTCGTCACCCGCCCGACGCTATCCACGCGCCATGATCGGTTAGGGGATCGCTGGCGATCCCTTTACCCCACCCCATCCCAGTACTGACTCCGCCCGACCCGGCAACTCACCCCCGGCCGGGCGACCCACGCGCTCCCAGACTTCGCTAGGCTTGTCGCGTCCGCCTCCGTAGCTCAGGGGATAGAGCACCGCTCTCCTAAAGCGGGTGCCGCAGGTTCGAATCCTGCCGGGGGCACATCACACATGGCATCCCCATCGGGGGTGCCTCTTCATTGTTCCCTCCGTCCGCGAGAGCAACGCCTGCAGCGTGCTGTATCGCAGCCAAGGTGTCGCTGGTGATCGCTACCTTGCATGTCGCGGTGTCGGTCGGTTAGTCGTAGACCAGGGAGAATTCGTGACCAGCAACATCACGACGAGCGAGATGATCAGCGACGAGGCCCGCGGGCAGGCCCTGCTCATCTGGGACTACCACCAAATGCGCCACCAGGTGCAGCCGTGTGATGCCGCCATCGGTCTCGGCTCCCACGATCTCGGTGTCGCCGACACCGCCATCGACCTCTACCAGGCCGGCATGTTCCCGGTCTTGGTGTTCTCCGGCGGCAACAGCCCCACCACGCGGGCTGTGTTCCCACGCGGCGAGGCCGTCCACTTCCGGGAGCGAGCGATCGAGCGGGGCATGCCCGCAGCGGCAGTGCTCCTGGAGCCGGAGGCGAGCAACACCGGCCAGAACATCACCTACTCGCGCCGCGTGCTCGCCGAAGCCGGAATCACCCCGGCAACCGTGATGCTGATCTCCAAGCCCTACATGGAACGCCGCAGCTACGCCACCGCCCGCAAAATATGGCCCGAGGCCGAGGTGGTGTGCACCTCAGAACCGCTGGAGTTCGACGCCTACCTCAAGTCCATCGGCGATGCCCGGCTGGTGCTGGACATGCTCGTCGGCGACCTCCAACGCATCATCGACTACCCCAAGCAGGGATACGCCATCGAGCAAGACGTTCCGGAAGAGGTGCTTGACGCCTATGAGGCTCTCATCAAGGCCGGGTACGACAGCCGCCTCATTACCTCTTGAACTGCTGACGGCGGGCGGGCTCGTCGTGGCCATCCACCAGCCGAACCTGTTCCCGCGACTTTCCACGCTGGCCAAGCTGTATGCGGCCGACCGGTGGATCATCCTGGACGACGTCCAGTTCAACAGCCGCGACTACCAGCACCGGGCCCGCCTCGCCGCCCTCGACGACACCACCCGACAGAGATGGCTCACCTTGGACACCCACCTGCCGGAAGGGCGGGAGCGCTGCTTGTGGTTCATCGGGTCGCCGCCCGCGTGCACCAGCATCAGGTCGCTGCCCTGGATCTTGAGGCGCGCGAGGGCGTCGTTGCAGCTCACGCGCGCGCCTCCTGCTCCGCGGCGGCTCGCTCGCCCTGGAGGTTGTCGTCCCTGGTGTCCTCGGCGGTCCGCTGGGGACGGCAACGCTTCGGCTCTTGGGCCTCCTCCTCTCCCATGTGGTGCGGCCGAGCCCAAACTCCGTCTGGCACGGCAGGTGCCGCAGGTTCAGGCTGGATCGCATGGTCGGCGGCGAGCCGGAAGGCGAGCCGGGCCGAGAAGCGGAGTAGCGCGGTCCGCAGCTACCACCAGCGATTCCTCCGCTGTCCCTTCAACGCCTGCGCAACCCGCCGATCGGCGGGAACCCGGCCAAGGCAGGGCAGCCCGAGACCCGCGGCGACCTCCTGCTGAATCAGAAGCGTGTGCCACTGCGGGTGGCAGGAGAGGGATCGACTTTTCAGAGCAACCTCCGCCGGGCTGCCTCTGCCGCCGCCGTCCCCTCACCGAGGTGCTATGTGTCGCCTTTCATCCGTCCTGTGCGCTGAGAAAGGGACTTGGCATTCCATACCAGGAGATGCGCAACCGTTCCCGCGCTCTGGTGCAGGCGACAAACAGGAGGCAACGCTCCCGCTGCAGGTCGCGGGCGTGCGTGAGCTCGTCTTCCGCCAAGGGCGTGATCGCGCTGGCGGGTGGGAGCTGGACCTCACCAGCGGCGATGACCGCCATGCAGCGGAACTCCAGGCCCTTCATCCGATGCATTGTGCCCACCCGGACGGCGTCGTCGGCTTCGGGTGACTTGGCCAGCGCTCTGACTGGGACTCCGGCACGCTCCAACGCGGCGACAGTGGCGTCCGCCGCCAGGTTGGACCGGGCACAGACGCCGATCTCACCCGGCTCGACTCCGCTGCCTAGCCACTCCCGGATGCCGTCGGTCAGGGCCTCCAGCTCAGCTCGCTGGGTGCTGAAGCCCTTCAGCACAGGACTCGGTCCATGAACCTGCGAGCGATAGCCAGCCACGGTGTCGAGGCCGCCGTCCATGTCGTCGATCTGCTCGCCACGGAGCATTCCCAGACTCCAGGCGAGGATCTCGGCGGTGGTGCGGTAGTTGATGGTCAGCCGGGAGGAGCGTCCGGCCACCTTGATCCCCACTTCCCGCAACGACACCCGGTTGCCGTAGATGCGCTGGTGGGTATCTCCGGCGATGAACATGTCGTCCGGCCCTTCGGCGGCTGCTGCCCGGAGCAGCCGCCACTGCACGGGGTGGAGGTCCTGCGCCTCGTCCACCACGATGTGCCGGTAAGGCTTGACCTCTCGTTCGCGCAGGATGCGGGTGGCTTCGGCGCAGATCGTCTCGTGGGTCCACAACCTGCGTCGTGAGAGTTCCTCCTGGAAGGTCGAGATCGCCTGCCACAGCTGGGCCTTCTGCCGGGCGCCCAGTCGCCGTCCCCGCCCGGCCCGCTTGGCCGTCAGGTATCCCGCAGCGTCGGCGATCTCTTGGGCCAGCACCACGTGCCGCCACTCCTCGGAGAGGAAGGTCTCCGAGAAGGGCAGCTCGAACCGCTTAGCGATCTTGCGCCAGATCTCCTTCTCTTCCCTGTCATGCAGGATCGCCGCCCGGCCATGCCGCTCGGCGAAGAGCTGGTAGGCGAGCTGATCGACATGCCGGACCACGACGCCGGTGGCGCCGAGAAGTTTCAGCCCGGCTTCCAGCGAGGCGGCGAGCGTGGAGGTGAAGGTGGTGGCCAGCACCGGCCCGGCTCTTAGCGAGACCAGGTGATGGGCGCGATGCAGAGCCACCACGGTCTTTCCGGTGCCGGGTCCACCGGTGATCCTCGCAGGTCCGCTGAACCTCGCATGGGCGACGTCGTGCTGGAGCGGGTGGAGGTAGATCCGCCACAGTGCGAAGGGGTGACGGAAGACCTCCATAAGCTCATCCGGCCCTTCGACGAGCACGACCCGGTCGTGCGTGCGCTCGACTGCCGCCGCGAGGTCTTCGGGATCGAAACGTTGCTCCCCGACACCCAGCTCTGCCCACACCTCTTCTGGGCTGAGCCCGGCCGCCAGGCCATACAGTGCGTCCCACTGGTTCTGCGGGAGAAAGGCCCGCGCCGCCTCCAACTGGAGGACATCGGTGAGTACCCGGGCGAAGCGCCGGGTCTGCTCGTCCACCCCCAGTCTGCTCAGATCGGCATCGCCGACCCCGTCGAAGAGCCGCCTCGGTGCGGCGTCGGCGACCTTAGCCAGTTCGGGCAGGGTAGCTTCGATCGCCGCGCCGTCGGCGATCTCGATGCGCCCGGTCACAGTGTTTACCGAAGCGCGTCTGCGCTGGGCCCAGGCATAGGCGTCGTCGTGAGGCAGCACCTTCAGCAGCGTGTAGGACTCTCCGGTCTCTGGAGCGAGCACCACCCCGCGCCAGAACTTGTCGATCCGGATGGTCCGGAAGCGCTCGTCGCGAGCGTTGGTTAACTTCTCCAGATGCAGCCCGGCGTGAGTGGCATGCTCGAACTTTGCGAAGACGTCATAGACCCGGTCCTGGACCGACCTGTCCAGCTTCCCGAAGTCGCGCAGGAAGTCCCTGTCGATCCCGAGCTTCGGCACTACAGACCTCCCAGGATCTCGCGGATTCTGGCCACAGCCGGATGGGCCGGGCCGTGGTGACGTTCCATGTCGGGCAGGAGTTTTTCGAGCGTGCGGCGGGCAGCGGCCTTGTCACCCACCCCGAGTTCCAGCAAGCCGATCTGGCGGCGCAGTTCCAGGACCCGCTCCGACTCGGCTCCCAGCCGCCGCTCGTCTTCCAGCAGTTCATTGAGCTGCCTCAGGGCGAGGGCGGTCTCGCCCGCCGCCGCGTTGCAGCCGGCCTCCCGCTGCCTGAGGCGCAGCGCCTCGTCGGCGTCGGTGACGTCGATGGTCAGCCCGGCGAAGAGCTGGGCGGCCCGCCGGTAGTCACCGCCGAGGAACAGCAGTTCGGCGAGCTCGGCGCGGAGCGAGAGCACATCGCCGTTGGCGGCGCCCAGAGCCCGAGTGGCCGGTTCGACCACGGCCGCCAACACCTCCGCCGCCTGGGTGAAGCGGGCCTCGTCCTTGAGCGCCCGCGCATCCTTCCTGGCGAGCGTCAGATCCGCGGGGTTGAAGGCAGGCTGCTCACCCGGAGGCGAACTGAGCGGGGCAGTGTCTGCCTTTCCCAAACCATTGATGACCTGCGCATACATGCGGATGGAGGGAGGTTCGGAGGCATCCACGTAGCCGGGGAAGGGCGGCAGGTCCCGGCAGTGGCCGAGCAGGTGACCGTAGATCTCCTCCGCCGAGGACGGCCTGGCGTCAGAGGTCTTGGCCAGCATCCAAAGGATCAGGTTCTCAAGGTCCTCGGGTACGCCAGGGCGCCGACGGCGCACCGGCAGTGGTCGCGCCTCCATGTGGTTGCGCAGCGTGGCCAAATGGGTGGGGCCGACGAACTGGTTCTTTCCCGTCAGCATCTCATCCAGAATGACACCCAGCGAGTAGAGGTCACTCTGTGGAGTGGTGGACCCGGCCAAGGCCTGCTCGGGCGCCATGTACTCCGGGGTGCCGACAACGAACCCGGTGCGCGTCAGCCGCGTCGCGGAGGAGGTGGTCCCGATGGCGATCCCGAAATCGAGCACCTTCACCGTGCCATCGGGGCAGAGCATGAGATTTGCCGGCTTCAGGTCCCGATGCACCAGGGAGCTGTCGTGCGCCACCGTCAGCACCGCGCACACCTGTGCCGCGATGGCGGCCGCCCAGGCGACCGGGACCTCCGTCTCATCGATGAGCGAGGTGACGGAGCAGCCTTTGATCTGCTCCATCACCAGGTAGAGGTCCTCGTCCTGGGTGCCGCAGTCGTAAACGGCAGGGACGCCTGGGTGTGCGAGCCGGGCCGTTATGCGCGACTCCCTAACAAAGCGATCCGTAGCCTCCCGATCGGCTTTTCCATCAGGAAGCCGGTCGATTCTGATGAACTTTACGGCCACGGCCCGATCCAGCTTTTTGTCATAGCCGAACCAAACCTCCCCCATTCCGCCGCCCTGGCGCGACAACGGGTCGAGCTCGTACCGGCCGCCGATCGTCCGCCTGTTCACTCAAGTCGCCTTTCCCCTCAGGAAGACCGTTGAAATCATTCCGCAAAGGATCGGTATGTTCCTAGGGCTGAAGTCCACCGTCAATAAGTCCTTCAAGAATCCATTGGGCCAGTTTTCTGCCCTCGCTGGCGAGCACGAGCAGTTCACGTTCATAGGACTCGAGCTGTCTGAAGGCCTCTGCGTAACTCCGCTGATCGGCGATCGGCAACCTGGGCAGCTGGGCCCGGCGTACATCGACCCGGTAGGTACCGGACATGGTCGAAGCCGCACGAGCGGCTGAGATCCTGAGGAAGCCCGCGACGAAGGCCGGATCGAGAATCTCCTCGTCCAGCCGGAGCAGGAAAAGGTGGGGGCCAAGCAGAACCTCCTCGTTGATCACCCGGGCGATCACGGCGCGGCTCAGCGCAGGCAGGACGATGTCGCCGGCTCTAGCGGTCACCGACTCCAACCGGCTGTGCCCCCACCCGGTCGGCCCGCCTCCCATCACCACGTCCTTGGCCGTGAGCAGGGGGACCGGACCCGACTCCGTTTCCATCCGCATGGGAGTCTGCTCGATCTGGATCGCGCCAGCGCGGGCTAGCTCGCCGACGGTCGTGATGCTGAGATCTCGGCTCTCGTCGCGGACTTTTGGCAGCAGCCCGGACAGAGCGATGGCCCGCCCGGAGAGTTCGGCGAGACTCTGCTGAAGATCGATCGCCTCTACGCCGGAAGCCTTGGGGAGATATCGCGAAGGAGTGAGATCGACCTCGTCGTCGAGAAGGTCGACGAGCGGTACAGCAAGGCCTAGTTCCAGGGTGTCCTCGGCCACGGTTAGGTGGGTGGGTACGCCGTCCTGCTCCTCGGGCCGACGTAGCACCCACAGATGGGGCGGCTGGCTGGACTGCGGCGCCGTCCCGGCGGGCAGAGCGACGACCGCCTGCAGGGTGCCTGTTCGCAGCAGTTGCGATCGGATGCGGCGGCCGGAGCGCCGGTTGGCCGCGGCCTGCGGCATGAGCACGACCACCCTGCCGCCCCGCCGTACCTTGGCCAGGCAATGCTGGACCCAGGCGAGCTCTGACTCCCCACGTGGTGGCAGGCCGTACTGCCAACGCGCGTCGTTGGTCAGCTCCTCATAACCCCAGCCGCGTTCGTTGAAGGGTGGGACGCACAGCGCGCCATCGGCTTCCAGGCCTGGAAAGGCGTCGGCGAGCAGGGCGTCGCCGGTCCGGATGTCCGTGGCGACACCGCGTGCCTTGAGCCGGGCGTCGGCCAGCAGGGCGGTGGCCTCGTCCCGCTCCTGACCGAACACCTGAGAAGCCTGCGTGGCGGCGAGCAGGAGCGGGCCGAAGCCACACAGCGGGTCGAAGACCGTCTTGCACTCCCCGACGAGCCCTGCCATATGGGCGGCAACCTCCGGGGACACGACCTGCACACGGCGTGAGTGTGCCTCGACGTAGCGCCGATAGAGCAACTCGATGGTCTCGCTCATCCCGGTTCCGGCCGCCAGCCGGGCCAGGTCAGGAGGTGTTTCTGGCGAGCGACTGACCAGTTGGTGAGCCTCCTGGCCGACCAGGGGCAGCAGACGCAAGTCGTCGGCGGCGTTGCGGATACGCTGCCAGACCTTCTCCTCCTCCGGCAGTTCCTCCAGCTTGCCCTGGGCGCGCAGCCAGGCTTCCACCTCGGCCAGAGCGAACAGCGGGTTGGAGGACGTACCACCCACCGGCTCGGGGAAGTCCTGGAATCTCCGGCGCCAGTTGCTTACCGCCGCCCGGCCCACACCGGCCAGCCTGGCGATGTCACCCGCCGCGACCGTCGGCCTGTCTTGCATGTTCGTGCCTTTCCTACGTGAGCCGTTTCAACACGCCTGTGGCGCGCAGCTCGGCGATGTGCTCCGCGGCCCTGCGCGGCGCGGTGCCTCCCCGCACCAGTAGCCCGGCCTCGATGTTGCGTGACACTCCGGACTGGGTGAGGTTCGCACTCGACACCAGCAGCGTTCGCCGGTCGGCGACGGCCAGCTTGGCATGGGTCTTGGCTCCGGGTTCACTCCTGCTGTCGGTGGGCCAGTGCCACAGCTCAACCCCGCGCACCCCGGCAAAGGCGTGCGCCGGCTCGGCCCCGCCCAGCGCCGACCGTGCTCCCTGTAGGGTCTCCACCACAGCCGTGATTGTCACACCTCTGTCGGCCGCGGCGTTGAGCGCCGTCTGGAGCGGGAGGTACGGTGCGGCGGAGTAGGTCATGAGCAGCAGTTCCCGACTGGCTTCCGCCACGACGTCGATGAGTACCTGCGCGGTACTCCTGACCGGTACGGCGTGCGTGGCGGGTCCACTCCACACCGACTCGACACGCACCTCGCCCGCCGCGAATCCGTCGGCGACCCCGCGCAGGTAGGCGACGGCGGCTTCGTCGGGCAGGGTCTGCGCGGCGAGAATGGCTCGCGTGGCCTCGGCGAAGCCTGGTACGGGCACCGCAGACGGAAGAGCGCCACGCGGCGAGCCCGCTTCCAGCCGGTCGGCGAGCGACCGTAGCCGGGCCGGGCCGAGCTGGGTCACGGCCCGAATCGTTTCATCCGAGAAGGCGCTCACGGCAGTTGACGCAGCAGCGCCAGGTTAGGGTCGTCGATGGGGACGACGAACCGGCGGTCGAGAAAACGATTGCCCCGCTCGCAGGTCGTCTCAGAGACGAACAGGCAGACGTGGCAGGCCGCACCGTGCAGGAAGTCGGCCGGGTCGTAGGGCAGCCGTTCGGCGCAGAGCGGGTCCCCTGAGCAGCTCATCGCGTCGCGGAGGGCGCGTTGCGTCAGCCGTACCAGATTGGCGGATTCGGCCAAGGTGACTAGTCCGCCCAGGGTGCCCTCGGTGTCCGGCACGGCGGTGTAGATCAGGATGCCGCCGTGCGGATCATCCTCGTCGCCCGCGTAGATGCGCTCGGCAAGGCTTGCGGAGCTGTAGCCGCATTCCAGGGCGATGGTCCGGATCAACAGGTGTGACAAGGTGTGAAGAGCGTAGTAGCGAGCGCCGGGCCAGTGCCGCATGGGGTCGAACCCAGTAGGGATGCGGTCGCTGTAGCGGTGGGTCCGGAAGCGGCTGTAAGCGTCCATGTGCTCGCGGAGCGCAAGGCTGCCCTCGACGCGTCGCTCCCAGTCCGACAGCAGGTCCTCGCCGAGCCGGAAGAAGATACCCTCTCCCCGGACCTCGCTGGCCGGAAGCCAGGAAGGCTTGTCACGGGCCAGTGGGGCCAGCGTGATCAGCTCTGGATCCTCCGGATCCGGAGCGTCCAGGCGGGTGAAGCCGATGAGCGCCCGGACCTCACGAAGCCGTTCCCCGTGGATCACATCGGCGTAGATCTCCTTGAGCTCGGCCGGCACGCCGTCGGGGTCCCGGTAGAGGGTGAAGTCGGGTTTGGGATCGGGCAGGACCGGCGCGGTGAACGCCTCCCATTCGGCGGTGCGCAGGTCGGGATAGGCATCGGTTTCCGGCATGCCATCCAGCTTGGCCCGATAGCGCTCGATCGCCGCCCAGAGCTGGTCGTCATTCCATTGCTCGAAGACCTTGAGCGTCGGAGCGATCTCCCGCGTGAAGGGCAGCATCGCCGGCCCTGGCACCTTCTCCAGCACCGGCCACTGCTCGCCCACCTTCGCATCCAGCGCGCTCGCCCCCACCTCGGGTACCCACAGCGAGCTGAGCGTCTGGGCGAACCACTGGTTGGAGGCGCCAACGACCAGTACACGGACCTGCTGCTGGCAGGGCTCGAAGGTGTTCAGGTGAGGATGCCGGCCCCGGCAGAAGGGCAACGTCTGCTCGCCGCGTTTGCCCATCGCCTGAGTGATGTTGCGGCGAGCTTGGCAGCGCTCGCAGCGAATCTCCACATTGGCGCCGAGATTGCCGCCGCGGTCAGTCATGGTCAGCGGCGGATGTTCCACCTCACATGGCCCGCCCTGGTGGACGAAGGTGGCGTAGGGGAAATCGTCCAGATGCCCGGCCGTACAGGCCAGCAGGAAACGTCCGGGCACGGCGAGCGGCCGGGCGCCCTTCTTTCGGCCACAGGTCTTGTGCGAGAAACGGGCCTCGTGCGGCGCGTGCTTCCTGTTGTTCTCGAACCCGAAGATCACTTCCGACTCGATCGGCGCCAGCACGTTGCAGGCTGTGCAGCGGAACCAGCCGGGGAATGGAATCGTCGGCACACCCACGCGGCGGGCGGTCTCCTCACCGGCGCGTTCCGGCAGCCACGGCGCCGGGCGCAGTTCCTTCACCTGCTTGCCCAGCGCTCGCATCGACTGGATCGCCCGCAGCAGCCTTGGCTCGACCACCGGCTCCTGCTCTTCCGGGTGCCGCCAGCTGTCTAGGCCCTGGACCAGCACGGCGAAGTTGGGCAGGTCTACCAGCGCCCCCACCCCGCCGGTGAACATCAGGTGGCTGGGCCGAACCGAACCGACCCGGCGAAAGGTTCCCTGTCCACTCATGACGTGACTCCCAGTTCGTCGCCCTCGGGCGCGTCTTCGTCTTCACTCGCGGGTGGCTTGAAACTCCAGCCAGGCGCGCCGTAGGCGGGCGCGAACAGGTCCTCCACCTTCGGTACCAGCAGGTTGATCTCGCTCTCGGTCTCGCGCATGGACATGCCGATCGTGAGCGCGTCCCACGGCAGTTCACCCGCCTGCTCCAGCAGTGGCGCCAGCGGCTGCTTGGCCGAAGAACTGCCCTGATAGCCGAGCCGGACCTGGCCGGTGCGCTTCTCCTTCCACCGGTCGTTGATCACGTCCAGCCGTTCGCGCAGGTAGTCACGTCCACGCTCACCCGCCACGGCCTCGGCGCGGGACAGGAAACGCTCCCGGATTCGGTCGGCTACCGGACCGTCGAGGGGAACATCGTGGGCGTCGGGGATGCGCGAGTAGGTCTCCTCCGCATTGCGTAGCGCCGCGATGTAGGCCGCGGCGACGCCACGGTCGAGAGCCCGGCGCGTGTAGGGCGTGACGGACAGCGCCTCGACCTGCCGGTAGAAGGTGGCGTGGTAGTGCTCGAAGTCCTCGAAGTGGGCCAGGTCGCGTGGGCGGGACCAGTTGTAGAGAGTGACAACCAGGCCGGGCCGTTCGGCGTCGCGGCCGACGCGGGAGGAGGCCTGGATGTATTCGGCGGTGTTCTTGGGCTGCCCGACCACCATCATGAGGCCGAAGCGGGAAACGTCCACGCCGACCTGCAACATCGAGGTGGCCAGCACCACGTCCACCGGAACCTGGCGGGCCATCCAGCGACGCGCCAGCAAATGTGCGTCTCGCCGGTCCCGCCTGGCCAGCGCCCACTCCTTCCGCAGGGCGAGCTTGCGCTCCGAGGTCTCGAATTCGGGGTCGAAGCCGACCTCGAGGTTGCGGAGCACCTGGCTGATGTCAGTGGAACTGATCCGCGAGGTCAGCTCCTGTACGGCCAACATCTCGACTCTGGTGCTCAGCCGGTTCGACAGGCCTTTGCGCTTGCCGTGGGTCCGCACGCGGGTAGTGATGTCGTCGTCCATGTAGCGGCGCATACCCGCCAGCTCGCGGGTGGCGTTGAAGTAGCCGACCAGCGTCTGATAGGGGTCGGCGGGCTTGCCATACTGGTCGAAGAGAGTCTGCCCGGCGATCAGCAGGATCTCGGCGAGGCGGATCTCCGCCGACTTGAGGCGGATGCCGTGGGCGCACAGACCCAGATACCGGCGGCCCGGGTTCTGCGGCGTGAGTGGCATCTGCTTGCTGAAATAGGTGTCGGCCACATCCAGCACCTGTGGCGGGAAGATCGCCAGGTCGCGGGCGAAGACCCCGAGCACTTGGGCGTCGGCGCGCTTGGTCGTGGCAGTGGAGGCGACGATCTTCGGACCGAAGTCCTCCCCCCACCGGCTCAGCTCGTCGACGGCCGCCTCGAACAGACCCACCATGGTGCCGAGTGCACCGGAGATGAGGTGGAGCTCGTCTTGGATGATCAGATCCGGCGGCCGGAGCCGGGTGACCGGCACGCTCTTCACGCCGCCCCGGTGAGAGGCACCGCAGCCGGTCTTTTTGTCCAGGTCGTCGTGGCGGTAGCCGTGGCGTGAGCACCACTGGCTGACCCTGCCGAACAGGTGCCCGGCGTACCCGCGCCAGGGAAGCTGGGCCAGCTTGTCCACGGTGGCGATGACCAGCGCCGGGGTGAGCCGGTAGATCTCTTCGTCCACGGTGAGGATCGGCAGGCCCTCGTCGGGTGACATTCGCCGGGAGAACGGGCAAGCGTCCTGGCCTTCGCCGTTGCCACAGTAGAGCAGCACCCGGCGGCGCTCGGGATCCGGATGAAGGTCTTGGTGTCCCTTGAGCTGCTGGCCACACCACGGGCAGGCGAGCGTCTGCAGAACGTTGGGCCGGCGGCTGTCGGGGGCCTGGCGGGCGTCGGCGATCTGGGTCTCGGCTTCGTCGTAGGAATTGGGCGAGACGCTGCCGCCCACCCACAGGCCGATACGGAAGGGCGTGCTGCCCCAGGTCTGTTCGTCGCCGCGGCGGATCATCTCGGCCGCGCACACCAGCGCCGCCGCGCGCTGGAACTGCTGGGCGGTGAGCAGGCGCAGGGTGTAGCGCATGAGCACCGCCACCCCGTCCAGGCCACTGCGGGCCTGCTCCGCGCTGCCCACCATGCCCTGGAGCCGCCTGATGGCGAAGGTATAGGCGGTCAGGCCCAGATAGGCCTCGGTCTTACCGCCACCCGTCGGGAAGAACAGCAGGTCGGTGCAGCCGTTTCGGTCGGCGTGGGCAGGATCTGTGATCGCGGGCAAGTTGAGCAGCACGAAGGCGAGCTGGAAGGGCCGCCAGGAGGCGTTCTTCGGATCCTGCACCTTGGCCGATGCCTCGGCGTAGCTGAGGGCTTCCTCCTGGCGCAGCTTCGCGATCATGCTGTGTCGCCGCTGCAAGGCCATGGCCTCGTTGGCGAAACGGAAGGCTGTCAGCGCATCGGATCCATCAGTGAGCAGCTCGATCCCGGCCCGCAGGCGACCAGCTGCCTCCCGGGCCTTGAGCAGCGCGTTCTCACCCGCCCCTCGGAGTTCGACGGGCAACTCCGGCAACTCGGTCTCCCGCTCGTCCAGCCAGGCGGCATAGCCGTCGGCCAGCGGAAACAGCCCCGCCCGCAGCTGGTCAGCGCTCACCTTGGCCAGCTCGTCCATCGAGAGCGTGACACCGGGGATGGGCGGCGCGGTGGTCGCGGGCACGTCGTAGACGGGCAGCCAGCTCGTGACCAGCTCGTGGGCGCTCGTCTCCTCCTGCCGCAGGTCTGCGTGGACCGCCACATTTCGGCCGGAGGCGTAGCGGCGCTCGTTGCGGTAGAGGAGCTGCAGGTGGGCCTCCTCGCCGTGCTCGGCGACCACGCCGTTGTCGATCGGTAGGAAGATCGCCCGCTGCCCGTCGAGGGCACGGACGCGCAGCCGGGTCTGGAAGAGCCAGGCGGTGTCCTTGTTCTTGTCCGGCTCCTCCTGGGTGTTGATCAGCGCCAACTCGACCACCCGGCGGCCCTTGCTGCTGCGGACCGTCACCGCCAGGTGCACGCCCGGCATGTCACGGCGCTCCACGGTCAGCGGCATCCAGAAGGACGACTCCCCGTCCAGCCGGATCTCTCTATCGTGGGTAATCGGCTCCCGTGCCCAGGTCTGTACCGTCTTGTCGTCGTCGGTCAGGACCTCGGACTTGGTGTAGAGCCCCCAAGACGCGGTCACCGCAACCACGTCCACGTCGGCGGGCACGGCGAAGGACAGCCCCATGGAGGAGGCCCAGATGCTGCCCAGATTCTGCGGAGTGACGATCTCTGGAAGCTCCGCCTCGCGCCCGTCGCCGTCCGTTCCCGTTTCGGTGTCGGGGACCTGGTCGGCCTGGTCGCGGGTGGAGGTGGCCGCATGCTTGGGGCCGATCATGCCGACCAGATAACGCTCGCGCGGACCCATCGCCTTGGGGTCGAACTGCTCGGCCTCTCCGTCCCATGGCCCGAGCAGGTCACGGACAACGAGCTTTTGAAGGTCCTCGCGCACCTGGTAGGAGGAGGCTTCCTCGAACTGCTGCGGCTGGTCGAGAGAGGGTTCCTGCTGTACGGCAGGCGGAGCGGGCTCGACGTCGAGCGTCTGTTGCTTGTTCCCCAGATCAGGGAAGAGGTCTTCCTGCTCGGTCACCATGCGCTCCTTGTCGGTGAAAGCACCCGCATGCACGAGGTGTGTCGCTTATCGTGACGAGTCATGCACAACGAGCCAGAGTTCGTCGAGTGGCCTTCGTCTACAGTGGTTGTCATGAACGTTGAGGAGCCGGTGGACGTCGAGGCCCTGCGACGACGGTTCCCCTGGGTCGCGCGGGCCAGCATCGACGTGCCCGACCTCGCCGCCCGATACCGCGAGATCATGGCTGAGGCACGGCGCGACCGCGAGATCGTCGAGGCCATCGACGCGGCCCGGCGGAGTGCGTGAAGCCGCTGCTCTGCGATTCCGGCCCGTTGATCGCCACCTCCAACGACCGGCACCGCGACTTCAACCGCTGCGCGTGCCTTCTGGGCTAGTGGGAGGGGCGGCTGCTGATTCCCGAGCCGGTGCTCGACGAGGTCTGCAACTTCCTGCGTAACCATGTCCGAAGCGGCCCGATCCTCGAGATCGAGTTCCTCGAAGGTGTGACGGCCGCCGACGGCGACTTCGAGATCCTTGAGCCGACCCCGGATGACCGCCACAGAGCACTGGAGCTGTGCCGTCGGCTCGCCTCCGGGCCGCTGGGGTATGTGGACGGGATCGTGCTGGCGATGGCCGAGTGGCTGAAGGTGCCCGACATCGCGACCGTCGACTACAAGTTCCTGGGCATGGCCGGTCCCGTGAGCCGCCTGCAGCCACTCAACTGGGTGCTGCTGACTCAGTAGGCGGCGCATCAGAAGAGCGTCCCCTCGGACTTCTTGCCCTTCTTGACCTTGTGCAGGCCCGTGGCGACCTCTTCTGCGTAGCGGGCGTGGTTGAGTTCGAGCAGGCGGTCGACAAGCTCTCTCTGTACGGCGGGGCCGACGGTGTAGCGCATCTCGCGGCCCGCGATCAGGTGGTGGCCGTGGTCGAGCTGGCCGATCAGGTCGTCCCAGCCGTAGGCGCGCAGGGTGGCCTCGTCGATAGCCCGGTGGATCGCCCGGAGGTTCTCGATGTCGGTGTCGGTGTTGTTCGGGTCGTTGACAAGGTTGTAGGTGGCGGTCAGGCCCGCCTGGCGGGAGAGCATGAGGTCGCGGCGCTCCCGGTCCAGGCGGTCGCCGAGGTCGCGCATCTCCTGGGTGAGCTCTGGGATGGGGAAGGTCTCGAAGCAATCCGACGGGATGTAGCGCTGATCAGCTTTCATTTTCGCCGCATACTTCACGACCCATTGGTAGTGAAGGCCACTGGATAGCAGAGTCAGTATCGCTGGGTTGTCGAGCGCGAACACCACGAGCATGTGCGAGAACACCTGCCCAGTCGGCACCATTGCTGGCATGACGGTGCGACTGGTTTGCGCGATCACAATCACCCGCTCCAGCCCCGCAATGGCCTTTGTCATGGCCGGTCGAGTTTCGGCGAATTGCCACCACCGCTCGCGATGTCCCTTGCGGTTGTTTTGCAGCCGCTCTGGCTTCACCAGCCTGACCACCTGATCGAATGGCTCCAGATAGCTGCTCGCACGCGCCTCCGGCCAGTCGCTGAAGTTGATAACCCACCGACTGCCGGTGCAGTCCGGCCGATTGTTAAGGTCCTGCCCATTGATGTAGGAGAAGATGACCTCCGCGTTGCGAGGATCATGCTCGATCATCGAGTAGGCCGTCTGCTGCTCCATCGTGAAGCCCAAACCATCGAGCTTCCACCCCTGATGCGAAAGCCCCGCGTTGGCCTTGAGCACATACGGATTGCCTGAAACGCGAGAGGCGGGTTCAAGCGATGGAGTGATGCTCACCACCACAACGCCATCAGCGATCAGCTCTGCCCTCTCGCCCAGGGACTCCCGGCTGGTCCATATCGCGCAGTACTCCAGCACGGCGCTCCGTGAGGGCCACGGCTTGCTCTTGACCGCCTGTCGGATCGTCACCCCGCTCTTGGCGAGCTGATCGAGCCCCACCTCCCGGGTGTCGCCCTGCGCAAGGGTGTTGGTGGCGACCAGCCCGGTCTGCCCACCCCTGCTGAGCAGGTCATGCGCCAGCAGCACGAAGTAGGCCACCAGGTCGACGCGACCGCCCGCGCGTTCACCTCGGGCGATGGCTTCGGCCAGGTATTCTCGATAAGCGGTCCCCAGCGAGCCGGTGATCTTGGTTCCACCCAGGAAAGGTGGGTTGCCGATGATGGCATCGAAACCCGCCGCACGCGGTACCGGCCCGGAGACGTCCTCGAAGACCTCGGGAAACACCAACGGCCAGTGGATCGGCTGCCGGTCGAATCCCCCGCGAACCTTGTCTGTGTCCAGCCAAGCCTGCCGCTGCTCGCGGGCCTCGAACTCGGCCTTGACCGAGCCTCCGCTGATTAGCCGCACATGGTTGGCAGCGGCCACCGACCCGTCTCGAAGTCCGGCCTCTCCTCGGCCGGCGTAAGCGAGCGCCGCCCCCACAGTCAGGTCGGCGAAGAGCCGCGCCTGAGTGGTGAGCAGTTCGGCCTCGGCCAGGAGGGCCCGCTTCTGCCGCAGCCCCTCCAATGGGTCCGAGCCGAGCGGCAGTTCGGCGATCTCCCGCCGCTTCTCAGCCACGTCGTGGACGATCGCCTGGACACCGGCGACCCACTTGTCCTCGCGCTTCTCGTGCAGCTTCCGCCCCTTGCGCGCATCCATGTGCACGACCTCAAGCTGCTCCATCGACGTGATCCCCAGCAGCGCGTCACCCGCGACGAGCCGGTCGTCGACAAACGTGAAGGGCCGCTCGGGGTCCATGGAGACGAGCCAGAGCGACAGCTTGGCCATCTCCACGGCCATCGGGTTGATGTCCGCCCCATACAGGCAGTGCTCGATGATCTCCCGCCGCGCCTCGATGATCAGCGGGTCCTCGTCGGCTTCAGCCATACGCTCAGCAGCCAGATAGGCCACAGCACGCGGGTCACCCTCGCGGGACCACGCCTCGACCAGGTGCCCGGCCAGGTAGCGTGCGGCGGCCACCAGAAACGCGGCCGACCCCATGGCGATGTCGGCGACCTTCAGCGCCAGGATCTCCTCGGCGGGCTTGGGCACCCACTGCGACCGGTCGGCGGTCTGCAGCGGCCCGACCCGGTAGACCAGCGGCTCCAGGGCCCCCTCGACGACCTGCTCGGCCAGGAACTTGGGCGTGTAGTGGGTGCCGGTGTTCTTACGCAGCGAGGACTCGGTGACATAGAGCGCCCCGGGCAGGATGACCAGCGGCTGCTCACGCAGGTCGACGCGGATGATTCCGGAGAAGGGCAGCAGCCGCTCGGCCAGCTCCCGGTCCTTGCCGGTCACAGCCAGCAGCTTCCGTAGCGCCTCGAACTGATCGGCCTCGCCCTGGGGAGCCAGGCGCTTGGTGAGGGCGGCAGCCGTACCGATGCCAGAAGCCTTGTACCGCTCGGCCAGCGCCGCCGGGTCGGGGCCGATGCGCTCCAACTCGGTGAGGTCGACCTCCTCCTCCAGGCCGGGCTTGCCGACGAGGCCGACGATGACGTCGGTGGCGCGGCGGCCCTCGAAGGACAGCAGGCCCTCGTAGACGTAGCCGATCTGCTCGACGTCGAGGCTGCGGAAGCTGAGCCGTCGCCGCTCTCGTGACTTGCCGGTGCCGAGCTGGACATACTGCACGGCCTTGAGCATGTGCAACACGGTCCGGTCGTCGATGGCAAGGCGCAGCCACGGATAGACGTCCGGATCGAACATCGAGCCGTCGTGGGCGTGCATGGTCAGCCGCGGGTGCTCGATCCCGGCGTAGACGGCGTTGAACAGCGCGATCAGCCGGTGCCAGGCGCCGGTGGTCTGCTCCAGGGAGTTCTCGGTGTTCTGCAGGGCGTCCTGTTCCAGCGCGGAGTACAGGCCGCCGGCGGAGTAGGCCTTGGCGTACAGCTCGTTGTCGGCGGGAAGCAAACCGCGTTCCTCGGCGAACAGCAGGAAGACGATGCGCATCATGACGGTCACCGCACCCCGGTAGACGTCATGCGCACTCGCGTCGCCGACACCCTCGCGCCCGGACTCCCTCTCAAGCGCGTCGGCGCGGCCGATGGCGGTGACCAGCATCTCGACGGCCTGCCGTACCTGGACACCCAGGGCCTCGGTGATGTCCTCCTGGTTCTCGCCACTGGCCTTAAGCAGCGCGGGCAGGGTCTCCGCCTCTGCTACGGAGAAGAAGCGCCCGCGATTGAGCAGTGAGACGAAAGCCCTGACGACGTCGCGCTCCGCGTAGTCGGGCCAGGAGATCGCGTCGAAGACCGCGCTGGCGGTCACCCCGCCACGCGGGGCCCAGACCAGTGTCCAGAACCGGCCGTCGGTTGCCAGACCAAGCTCGACCTCGTGGGCGCGGCAGAGCTGGGCCAGACGATCCACGGGGGTGGCCGACCAGGCCTCGTCCTTGATGCGGGCGGTGGGGTGGCCATCGCTGACCAGACCGAGTAGGCGGGCGTTCTTGGTGCCCGGCTCGATCAGGGCGAAGCCGGGAACGAGGCGGGTCTCGTGCTGCGGCACGTCGAGTTCAAAGCGCTCCAGACCCTCCGTGTGCAGGGCGTCGCCCCAGCCGAGCAGGTCGCGCAGACCGTACATGATCCACTCGTGTGCTGAGCCGCCCGCCTGCCAGGTGCCATGGTGCAGGCGCAGCGCCTCGCGGTGCTGCTTGTCGAGCGGATCCAGGGTGGGCCATGTACGGCGGAGCACCGGCAACGACAGGAACGGGCCCGAGACCTCAACCAGGCTCAGCCAGTCCTGGTGCACCCTGGCCGAGTCGACGGATCGGTGGTGTCTCATCGGGAGGCCTCCTGCGCGGGCACGACGAAGATCAGGGCGACGGGGAAGAGGTGTTCCTGCGGGTCACGGTAGCGGGCGGCTATCGTCCCCAGCTCGCGGTCGCGCTCCTCGGCGAGCCGCTGCAGGCGGTGCTCCCACGACTCGCGGTCACGGCGGTACTGCCGCATGCCCTCCGAGTCGTGTTTGGCTTCCATGAGGCTGAAGAGGGCGTCGTCCTCCTCTTCCTCGGCCAGTTTGGCCCGCAGGGTGGCGGCGAACCGCTCCAGGTTCGTGATGACCCTGCGCCGCTCGGCCTCCTGTCGCGTGTCGAGGGCGTTTTCCAGGGATTCGCGGCGGGTCTTGGCGCGGGCGTTGATGGCGCCGACGACGCCTTCGCGCATTCGGGGCCAGAGTTCGGTGAGCCGCTGTTGCAGGTGGGACGCGGCCGGACGGCCGTGGGTCAGCGCGCGATCGAGGATCGGGCCGAGGGCGCCCAGCGTCTCCAGGCGGCGGAAACGGCCCGAGTCTGGCGCCCAGCCACCGGCGTACAGGACCTCTTCGTGCAGGCGCAGGCCGTCGGAGCCGACCAGGACGTAACTGGCGTAGGCACCGATGAGCGTGGTCTCCAGGGCTGGGTCGTCGCTGACAACGGCGGTGACCCGGTTGAGGCCGATGTCGGGGTTGGAGATCGCGGTCCGCAGCAGCTGCGTGGACATGGCGACCAGCGGGTGATTGAGGTGCGCCAGTACGACGTCGTCGCCGAACTCGCGCGCCTGGGCGGCGTCGAAGGTGACCGGCCGCTGCCGCGGCGTCTCGCCCGCACGGGTGATCTTCTCCAGCAGCCCGGCCCCAGCCGGCTCCCAGGAGCCGGTCAGCGGCGGCACCTCGAACAGTCCATCGGACAGGTGTTTGTCGTCAAGGTGGGGCTTGAGTGGCTGCTGGCGCGCCAGGTCGAGGGCGGTGTCCACGACGCGCTTGACGCCAGCGGGCGTGATGCGCAACTCGGCGACCGTCTCATCCAGGTTCGACCGCAGTTTGCGCACCTGCTCGCCGACGTTGCTCTCGACCGGCACGTCCTCCTTGGGCGCGGTCTCGTCGATATCGTCGAGGCCGACGTGCTCGCCGAGCATGCGGCGCTGCACCCGCTCGGAGATGACCACGTTGACCGGTCCGAGGTCGGCCTTCTGGCGGGCGACCTTCTCCGCGATCCGGGACAGAAACTCCAGGTCGGCCTCGTAGGAGTCGACGGCCTCGCCGTTGAAGACGCCGACGAAGTGGCGGATATCGGGGGTGTGGCTCTGGCCGTAGCGGTCGATGCGGCCGATGCGCTGCTCAAGTTTGTTCGGGTTGAACGGGATGTCGTAGTTGATCAGCCGGTGGCAGTGGTTCTGCAGGTCGATGCCTTCACCGGCGGCATCGGTGGCCAGCAGGATGCGGACCGGGAACTCCTGCGGGTCCCTCTGGAACGCCTGCCGTACCCGCTCACGCTCGTCGGTTGCCATGCCGCCGTGGAGCAGTTCGACCCGGTCCAGGCCCTCCTGGCGGAGCAGGTCGGCCAGCCAGGTCTGGGTGTCGCGGTACTCGGTGAAGATGACCACGCGCTCGTTGGTCCAGTGGCCGTCGGGCCGGGTGACCGCCTTGAGGCAGGTGATGAGCTCGCGGGCCTTGGCGTCCGGGCGTACGGCATGGCGTCGCGCCCAGCTCTGCATGCGGGTGAGCAGCTCCACTTCGTGCTCGGTGGCGCCACCCTGCAGCGGATAGGCACGGCCCACCGCGTCGTCCTCAGCCTCGGCCATGGCCTCGTCGTCGAGGGTGGCCGTGTAGTCGTCGAAGTCGTCGAGCCAGTCGTCGGGCCCCGCGGCCAGGGGCGCGCCGGAGACGGTGTCGAGATAGACACCCACCGTGTGCAGGAAGGCGGCAGGGCTGGAGAACAGCCGCTTCTTGAGCAGGAGCGTGATCAGGTCGGCGGCCTTGCGCCCGCGCTGCTTGGTCAGACGCTTACGGCGGGCTTCGGCGAACTCCTTGAGCAGGCCGTGGATCTCGCGCTCGTCCTCCGGATAGGCGACGGGGATGGCCTGCGCGGAGCGTTCCTTGAACCGTTTGCTGCCGTCGCCATTGACGATATCGCGCTTGAGCCGGCGGACCACGCTGTCCTTGACGGCCGCGCGGTCAGGGTCTACGCCGCGGGCGAAGCGCTGGTCATCGAGCGTTTCCAGGAGCGCGGTGAAGGAGGCCTGGTAGCCGTTGTGCGGGGTGGCGGAAAGGAACAGGCGGTGGTCGAAGTGGGGGGCCAGCATCCGGATCAACTTGGTCTGCTGGGAGTCGACCGCGTAGACCTGCTTGGGAGCCGCCGGTGCGACGTGGTGGGCCTCATCCAGGATGAGCAGATCGAAGAACCGTCTTTCCGGATCTATCACTTCGCTGAGGAATCTCTGCGCCTTCTGGCCACGCAGCCACGGCAGGCTGACGATTGTCAGTGAATAGACCTCGAAGGGGTTGGCCGCACTGCCGCGCTCACGGCGGACGATCGCGCAGCGTTCGGTGTCGACGATGGTGAAGTCGAGACCGAACTTCTCGGCCATCTCATCTTTCCACTTGATAGTCAACCCTGCCGGGCAGACGATCATGATGCGCCGCACCCTGTGGCGCAGCAGGAGTTCTTGGGCCACCAGCCCGGCCTCGATCGTCTTGCCCAGGCCGACGTCGTCGGCGAGCAGGAGGTTCACCCTCGGGGCATCGACAGCTCTGGCGACCGGCTCCAGCTGGTAGTCCTCGATCGCCACGCCTGAGCGGAACGGTGCCTGCAACGTTTTGACGTCGGCGCTTGTGACGGCGGACCACCGGATCGCATCCAGGAACGCTGCCAGCTTGGCCGGGTCGTCGAAAGCGGACACCTCGGGCAGGGAACCTCGCGGGAGCACCCGCGTCCCGGGCTCGACCTCCCAGATCACCTCGAGCGTGTGCCCGTAGCGGCCGTACTCGACGCTCTGCAGGCCGACCAGGGTGCTGCCATCTCCGGCATCGACCTCGGAGACCACCCATCGCTGCCCTCGAACCGAAACGAGCCTGCCGATCTCCGGCTGCTCCTCTACGGTGCTCGTCACCCTCAGCTCCTCACCCGACACGGTTGCGTGGGCAGCATACGCCCCACTTGTGCATGCAGACAATATCCGAATTTTGCTTGTGCGCTCGCTTCACAACATGCTTCTCTTGAGAGCAAGTCAACTAGCCGAGGAGCGCAATGATTTCCCCCCGCCTGCTCATCGTTTCAACGGACGCCCTCGTTAGCCCCGGTCGGTGTGCGAGATGGTGATGCCCACACTCGCCGGGGATCCCGGTCCCGTCCGCCTGCCGGCGAGCTTGCTCGATCGGCCTGCCACCAACTGCCAGGACTTCACCGCGGTCAAGGCCCGTCCCCGGCTGCGCTCCGTAGAGCGGCCACGCTATGCCCCTTGGGATACCTTCCCGCTCGGGCTGGTCATGAAGGTCCTGGACGCAGTGGAGTTCAACCAGGCGGATCCCGGCAAGGCGCTCGATCGGGCGCTGGCGGGTGTCCACCCAGGCCTCGCCGCTTGGGTGCGCCATGCTTGCCGTACCTACCTCGAAAGCTTCGAAGAGCTCCGCTGTGAGCAGCCGCGTGTCGTTCAGGGCGATGGCCGTGTGTTGACAGCGTGGGGGCGCTGGTACGGCTCAGTCGATGGATCGGTCGTGGAGTTCCGGCGGCTGCGCATGCGTCACCCATCCGGATCGGCGGACAGCCCGGCAACCGTCGCTGCGGCCTTCGTCGCCGCTGCAGGCGACCCGGTGGCCGATCCGAAACGGCTCTATCACGACATCCCGGTCCCGGTAGAGCTCGCCGCTGCCCGTCCGCAGCGAGTCCGGGTTGTCGAGGTCGGCCTGACCACCGGCGTCCAGAAGGTCCTGATCGACGCCTCGCCAGAGGAGATCCGGCGCCAGTACGACCGCGTTGCCCGCCCCAAGGCGGCAGCTCTTCTGGCCGGCGGCGTGCGGCAACCCGGCGCGGACTGTTCCTCATGCAAGATCGGGCCCGCCTGCTCCGCTCTCCCTCACACGCCCGGCATGCTCGGGTTGGATGATCGTGGAACCCACAGGCGCACCTGGTCCGTCACCACATCGCGTTACTACGAGATCTGCCCGGCTCAGGCACACCTGCGTGAGCTGCGCTTGCCCGCCGAATGGGACACGACATCGGCGGTTCAGCGAGGTAGGGACGTCCACCGCTGGCTCGAGCAAGCCCACCGCCGCGGGGTGCCGTGCGAGCCCGCCGACCTGCCGGTCCTGGCAGCGGAGGTGATGGCTGACGAGGATTACGATGCGGCTCTGCCGTACCTCCTCCAGCACCTGGAAGTCTGCCCGCTGCGCGGGCCGGGCGTGATCACCGAGGTGCGGCCTGAACCGGTGCTGACCGCCTACGACTCCCGGGCCGACGTCGTGGTGCTGGCTCACCCAGATCTGCTACGCCGAGTCGATGGTCGACTGGTTTATCGCGAGCAGAAGACCTCAGCCTGCCCCCGTGGCATCACCGAGGAGAACGTGCTGGCGGCCGTTCCCCAGCTCGCCCTCGCCGTCTGCCTGATCGCCGCCGGCCTCTTCGGCACGGCTGAGGGGCTGGTCGAGCTGGAGCAGCTCCATCCACACGAAGCTCCGCCCGTCATCGTCCTGGACGCCGCTGACCCGGAGGTGGTCGCGACTGCACGGCGGATCGTGCACGAGCGGGCCGTCCGGTGGCATCGTGACGTCACCTTCACCGCCACCCCCGGCTGGTGGTGCGACTCATGTCCGGTGTCGCGCTGGTGCCCGCAGTCCGATGGCCAGGCACGGCCCAGGGGCGGCGAGGTAGTCCTCGGCGCCGCCGCAGGCTTTCTCGACGACCCCGGCCCGGAGACGGAGGACTGGTCATGAACGACGGCCTCGGACCCCTGGCGCGCCCGGTCACCGCGGCCATCCGTGCCGGTCACGCATGGAGCGTGCGTCATCAGCGGTCGGAGAGCTGGCGGGAGATGGCGAGGATGACCGGTGTCATCATGCGCTATTTCCGGCCTGGGCAGGGGCCGGGAACGCCGGCCGAGCTGATCCCGCTGCTCCGCCTGCCGCTCGGCACGTGGCTGCCGGTGGGCGACCAAGCCCTCGCGGGTCTCGTGATCCTGGGCGACGACGACAGACTCACCGACGCCACCTATGACATCGGTTGCGCATATACCGTCGAGCTGCTGGCGGGGCAGGAGGATCCCGGCGCCCGATGGTTGCCGTCCTGGCGTACCCATCGCGCCGAGCAGGTGGAGAATGCTGTCTTCAGGCGGCTGCTCAATGGCACGGACGAGGATTACACCGCGGGCCGCCGATTCCTCGTGGAACACCCGGCGGGCGCCACGGCGGAGTTGCTGACGTGGCAGGCCGCTTTGGGCGTGCAGCCGTCCGCCTCATACGGGCCCATCCCCCACCACCAGCAGTGGAATGGCTGGTGGTGGCCGTGCCCGCTCTGCCGGTGGCCGATGAGTGTGACATCCTCCGCCCTGGTCAAGTGCAGGTTCGCCCCGCATGAGGCCGTCTACACGCTGCTGTCTTCGGGCCGGCTGCAGCCGGTGACCGGTGCGCCCCGGATCACCGGAGCCCTTCCGGTCCAAGGGGCGGCCTGCGTCGACGAGTCGACCTGGCGTTACATCGTCGTTCCAGGTGCGGTGGAGGTGCGGCTCAACGATCGCATCAACGCGCTGCCCGGTGTCAGCACGCGCCTGTATCCCGACAAGGACCGCTGCGACATCGCCGTTCACGCCGGGGAGCGAGAGCTCACGCTCGACGTCAAGGATTACGGCTCCGCCACGGCGCTCGCCGCCCGCCTGTCCGCTCACCCGATCGCCGCCGATCTGCTGGTGCTCCCGCAATACCGACGCGAGCAGCTCCCGGAGCTGCGCCGTCTGCTTCCCGGCCCGCCGCCGGTTACAGAGGAGCAGATCTACCGCCGCATCCGAAAGGGGCTGTCATGACCACTCCTGCCCGCACCGGCCGGCCGTACGTCATCTCCTGCGCGTTCGCCCTGTCGGAAGCCTTCATGGGCACGACTGCGATCGGGCATGCCCAGCTGCTACTTACCGGACGGATCGATGTGTGGCCCGGGTACTGGGCGCTGCCTGAAGACGATCGGCGATGGGTCTGCGAGTTGCTCAAGCACCGGGGCGACGATCTGGCCAGTGGCGAGGTGTTCGCCAAGGCGGTCAGAGAGCTGGGAGCCGCTGGTGAACTGGACGGCTACCGCGTGAATGGCCAGAACGTGCTCCCGATTCACGGGATCACGCCCCGCGTGCACGCAGACCGGCTTCTCTCCCGGCTGGCGGAGTTGCGCGGAAGTCGCGTGCTGCCGGCGGCCAAGCCCGGCCGCTACCTGACGACGCTGCGCGGCGCGCGGACCGCAGAGGCCGCCTTCGACCTCACCGACCTTCCCGACCCAGCCCCGTGGTCCGAACTCGTCACCGATGCTCCACGGGTGGAGGAGATCTCCATCTCGATCGAGCTGCTACGGAAGATGGCTCGGCGCATCGACGGCGCCCGCGGCGAGGGCCATCGCTCAGAACGGGTGGAGGCCCTTCTTTCTAAGTTGCGGGACTCCCGCGACCGCCCGCTGGGCGATCTGCTGCGTATCCGGGCGGGCGGAACCATCAGGTCGCTGGTGGCGCCCACCGGATTCGGCAAATCCGTCCTCATGGAGGTCATGGGAACCCTGGCGGTCGAGCAGCGGCTCCGGATGGCGCTCGTCGTGCCTTCGAGGGCAGCGGCGCTTGCCCTGTCCCACCAGATCGAGAGCAACCTCACGCTCCTCAACATCCCAGGTAGATGTACTCCGCTCGTCTCGCCCACCAGAGCGATGGAGAACGCGGAGAAGATCGCGACGGACCGCCAGGACGACTTCGCCACCTGGGCCTACGAGCGACTGTCGTATGGCTGCGCGCTATCAGCCGCCGCCGAGACCGATTCCAGCGTCGACGCCTGGACACCCGGTCTGGAGCCCTGCCGCGACCTGCGCCATCGACAGATCAACGGTCGGCGCCACGCCTGCCCGTGGCGCCCGTCCTGCGGCAGGTTCCGTCTGATGCGCGACGCGGTGCAGGCCGAGGTCATCGTCACCGCACATGCCACGTTCAGCTCCGGTTCCATGCACATCCCGCTGTCCACCGACAGGGGAATCACCGACCGGTTGCCAGTGGAGGCGTTCCTGCTGCGGCACTGCCAGCTGATCGTCATTGACGAAGTCGACCAGTTCCAGCGTTCCGTTATCGACAAAAGCGCCCGCCATCTGGAGCTGGCCGTGGGACGCCGTACGACCTCGATCCAGCGGCTCGACGTGGAGTTCCGCAACATCTTCGGCATGGTGCTGCCGGAGTCGGACGGCGAGGTACGGGCGATACTTTCGGACCTGCGGCTGTTGTCGGAGCACTACATCGCCAACCTGGTCAAAGGCTGGACCCCACCTGCGCGGACCCTGCGCCACGGTTACCGGACCGAGCACTGGCTGGTCCCTCGCGGATACGACGCTTGGCTCACGGCCCGGCTGCTCGGGCTCGCCGTGAACGGCAGGCAAGTCACGCAGGAAGAAGTCGCCCAGCTGCAGGCCCTCTTCGAGGGTGGACCTGCTGCCAGTGGCCTAGCCCTCGCCAACCTCGACGAGGGCGTCGGCGAACGCGCCCGAGCCGCCCTCACCGCCACGCTGGCAATCGTCGCGACGGGATGCCGCACCGGAACCTTGATGGTCCATAAGGTGGCACTCAGCGAAGTGCTCGAACCGGTGGTCGCGGATGCTGGCGTGCGCGGGGAGGTGGTCGACAGGCTGATCCGCAGGGCCCACTTGGAGCCGCTGCGACGCAAACTCTCCGAACTCTTCTACCACACGCCGCACCTGCGGGGACTCGGCGCGGACGCCGCCGAGACCATCGCCGACGCCCTCGGCGGCTTCTCCCGGTGGGAGGCCATGCCCGCCAGCCCACTCGGCCGGCTGTTCTTCGCGTTCAAAGAGCGCTACGACCCTGCCGAACCCGAGCAGACGATGTTGTCGGTGGCCGCATTCGGTGGCGATCCGCACGGCTACGTCCGGTATCTCGGAGAGCTGACCGCCAGAGGTCAGGCCGGTGTCCCTCGCGCCGTTCTGGGGCTGTCAGCCACAAGCTACTTTCCCGGCGCTCCGCACCACCACATTGTCGCCGAACCTACATGGTCGGTGCCTGACACCGATCGGTCCGGCGTCACTCTCCATGACGCTCGCGTCTTCACCACCGACTCAGCGATCCGGATCTCGGGTGTGCAAGGGCGGCAGCGCGAGCAGAATCTGACATATCTGGCCGAAGGTCTCTACACGACCAAGCTGGAGCCCAAGCTGCGCGAGTTGGAGCGGCGGCGCGAGCAACGTGGTGAGCCTGGCCGCGACCGCATCCTTGTCGCCACCACCTCCTACGACAGCGCCCTGCTACTCGCCGAGGGTATGAGCCGCGCTGGCGCGCCGTCGGACAGCATCTGCCTGTTGGCTCGGCGCAGGTTGGAGACTCCGGACGCACGCCGGCACATCCTCACCGCTGACCAGATCGAGCGGTTCCCTTCGACCGGTGCGCGGATTCTCATCGCTCCCCTGGCAGTCGTGGAACGCGGTGTGAACATCCTCGACGGAGGAGTGTCGGCGCTCGGCGCGATCTACATGATCGTCAGGCCAGTGCCGATCCTCGACCTTCCCGCCGAAATGCTGGCCCACATCAACCAGCGACTCTGGACCGGAACTCTGGCCGATGGGAACCTCGGCGACCCCTTTGACCGGCTCACCGAGCGGATGCGTCTCGCCGGGCGCCACTTCGACGAGATCGTGCGCTCCGCGCAGTACTTCCGGGCTCTGCCCGAGTGGGTGCAACTGGGTATCGTCGCCGAGATCGTCATCGGGCTAATCCAACTGGTCGGCCGGGCACGCCGCGGCGGCACTCCCGGCGAGATCCACCTGGTGGACGATGCATTCTTCGACCCTTCCGGCCGAAGCGACTTCCCTGCCCTGCTGCAACGGCTCAGGGCGAAATGGGCCGCCGACGGCACGCTCGACAAGCTCCGCGCGCTCTACGGCCCGACGCTCCAGGCCTTCTTCGACTTCGCCGAGCGCATGACACACCTCTCCTCAACTTCCCCGGAGGACCAGCCATGATGACGACCAGCGCCTTCCGCATCCCGCTCCATCTGCTCGGCGACGTCTACGCCTATCCGCTCACTCCCGAGATCGAAGCGGTGTTCGCTGAGATCGCCACGCTGTGGCGCCGCCGTACGAACAACGAACACGCGCGAGCGCCCTACGCCTCCCTGGCGACGTCGTTGTCAGCCGTCACCGGCAGACCGGTGACGATCCTCGACCGGCCACGACCCAACGGTGAGCGGCTCTGGATGATCACCACGGCGGTGCTGGACCCCGCTGTCCTCACGCTGGCCACCGGAGTCTGGGAGCGATGCGCCCGGGGCGGCGGGCAGGGCGAGCGGCTGGCCTCGCTGCTCGCCGCGATCTCGCCACGCAAGCTCGACGCCAGATCTGAGATCGAGAACCCCGCCCCTGGCCGGGTCGCCGCTTCGAACTGGGTCTTCCGGGTGCTGGGCTGGAATCTCGCGCAGGTGCTCGGCGCCGTCCCCATCGACTTCGATGGCCGCCGGGTTCCGTTCCGGCTGGACACCGCGGGAGATCTCGTGGCCTGGGACGATCCGATCGAGTGGCGCGGAGCTCGAGGGCTGATCAAGATCTCGTTTGGGGTGAAGACCCTGCCTGGACTCGGCGACCTGGTCTGTCTGCCCGAGATCAGCCTTGCTCGGCTGGTGGGGGACTTCAGGAAGGTCAAAGCGGTCTGGATCGACCACGGCCGCTCCAGTGGTGGGTCAGCACTCCTGCGCCTTCCGGTGGTGGCCAAGAAGACCGACGACGGGTGGAGCAGGATCTTCCGCGACTACAGCGGCACCGTCGTGGAACGTTGTGGCCTGTCCCCGCTTCCGTGGAACGATCAGGTACTGGTGGAGCACCCCGACCAGGTGCGAGCCTGGCGCGGGGTCAACTGGGCTCACCCGCTCGGCGTCGGAGTGGGGAGCCGCTCGTACCGGCGGGTGATGGAGCACATGGAAGCAGTCCTGGGGATGGAGCCGATCACGTGTGAGCCAACCTCGATCCGGGTGCCCAGCAAGCCGGATGGTTCCGACCTGTCGGCGTACGCACTGGACGCCGCGATCGCCGCCACCGGAACAGAGCGCCTGCGGATCGTCCATCTGTCCGGTGGGTCCACCGGTAGGGAGAGGATCCGTGCTGAGCTCGAACGGCTGTACGGCACTGCCCTCCCGGCCGCCACCTCGACTGCTGACAAGCTGACAGCACGAAGCGAATTCGTCGCCTACGATCTCCCTGACCTGCTCGAACACGGCGAAACGGATCGGTCGGGGCTCTTCGACCGTGCTCCTGCCCTGTGCGCCGAGCCGGGGACTCAGGTGCTGGCCCTGGTGGACACCGAGTATGACGGCGTCGCACCGGCCAAACCCGACGCCAAGCCCACCCTGCGTGGACTACTGGCCCGGCAAGACGTTCCCGCCCAGTTCATCGTCGCCGGGCGGAAGGCGGGCGAGGTGGACTACGCAGCGTGCCGGGCGATGTGGGATCTGTTCCGGGCGGGAGGGCTCTGTGACGACCGGCTCGCCCGCGCGGCACGGCTGGAGCGCGACGCCTGGCTGGTCGGCATCCATGTCAGGGTCCAGAATGGCGCTGGGCGACCGACGATGGTGAAAGTCCTCGTCGCCGTTCACGCATACGCTGACCTCTCGCGCCCATGGAAGATTCTTCTCCACGTACCTGGCAGAGGATGGCTTCCTCATGCTCTCGGCCTGGCCGCCTTCCACCGGGCTCCGATCGGGGCCACCATCGAGGATCGGCAGCGAGCCCTGACCGACTTGCGTGGGTACGTCGACGGCGCGCTCGCCGAATTGCCCGGCGGAGATCCCGTGGTGGTCATGGTCAACGCCGACCAGACCAGGAGGGTCTGGGCCGGCCTGACCGATCCGCGCCTGGGCGAAGAGCCCCTTCCCGGCTCCAGCCTCGCCCATGCGAGCCAGATCGCCGTCGTACGTATCGGCACCGACGACACTGCTGTCCCACGGCCGGTCCATCACACCGATGGCAGGCAGCCGGCAGATTCCCGCAAGCCCGCCACCCCACGGAACAGGCTCTACCTCCTCCATGGGGACGGCAACCTCCGAGTGTGGCTGCTGGGGCAGACCTCCCGCACCTTCGACGAGGGTCCAAAGGGACGTGTCGGCGTTGACTACACCCGTTTTACCCTGCCACCGGCCAAGCTGCGCGCTCAGGGCGACAACTGGCATTCCTTCACGGCAACGGAAGTCGTCGTGGCACGCAACGGTGCCTTTGATGAGGAGAGCCTGGTCGCCGTGGCCGCCAGGCTCTGTGCCCAGCCACTGTCCTGGGACGGCCGAACGCGTGAGCCGGTACCGCTTCACCTCGCCCGGAGCGCGGACAAGGACCATCCTTCGTATCGGTCCGAATACAGGGAGTGCTAATGGGCCTTGCAAAATCGCCAAGTACGGCTCAAGTTGATATTGGGGTATCAACGACCAGCCGAGGTGGCCAGTGGGCGGTGCGCGCAAGACCGTTGCGCACTCCGAATGGCTTGGGTTGCTGCAGATCACTGGAGCGTTCCTCACCGAACCGGTACTCCGGCGGATCTGGCCCGTGGGCTTGGACGCAATTGAGCGCGAGGAGCGTCTCCGACTTCGAGCGGAGCACGATCGATGGCTGTCGTCTGAGCAAGGGCAGGAGCGGTGGATCGGCTTCGTCCTGGAGGAGTTCCTGGGATGGTCCGGCCTGCTCACCTCGGCGTCGCCACCCCGGCTCGACGTCGTGGAACAGGGGGAACACGTCGAGGCCGATTTCGTGGTGAAAAACCCGGATACAGGGGATTTCGCCTTACTTGGGATGGTCCTCCCTCCGGAGGCCAACCCCGATCATCGCCCGCCCGGATCACCCTGGGCTGCGACCTGGCAGGACCGCCTGGCGCGCTTGCTCGTCTCCCAGGGCGTGGCTCTCGGTCTGCTCACCACTGGACGCTGGTGGACACTGGTCCATGTCGCCGACGGCATGAGTCCGACAGCAGCAACCTTCGACGCGACGACCTGGGTCGAGGAACTCCTGGTGGGACGAGCGTTCCGCTCGTTGCTCCGGCGTGAGCGCCTGTTCGGCGCGCCGGAGACGGAGCGGCTGCCCGCCCTGCTCACGGAATGCCGCCACCAGCCCGAGGTGACCAGCGACGAACTCGGAAGGCAGGTGCGTAAGGCGGCCGAGCTTCTAGTTCACGCATTCGGTCAGGTCGACCGGAGGCACGTGATCCCGGATGTCGATAAGGCCTACCGGGGGGCGGTGACCGTACTCATGCGGTTGCTGTTCCTCCTGTTCGCCGAGGAGAAAGGGCTCCTTCCGCTCTCCAATCCCGACTACGCCGCCGGATATTCGGCCACCAGACTGGTGGATGAGCTGCACGCCCGTGAGCTCGACGAAGGGCGCGACTCTCTGGCCCGGACCCACACTGGCTGGTGCCGCCTGCTCGCGGTGGCCCGCGCGCTGCACTGGGGAGTGGCGGCCGCCGACATGCCCATCCGGGCCTACGATGGTGGGCTCTTTGACCCGTCCAAGTATCCGTGGATGGAGGACTCCGGCGACGGCGACGTCCTGCCCGTGGACGACTTGACCATGCTCCAGGTCCTCGAATCCGTGCAGTTCGTCCAGCCACGCGGCGAACGCCGGCGGGTGAGCTTCTCCGAGTTGGAGATCGAAGAGATCGGGCAGGTCTACGAGCGCCTGCTCAACGGAGCGGCCCAGCGAGCGAGCGAACCCATGGTAGGGCTCATCGGCCGCCCGGGAGCCGAGGAGACTGTCTCCGTCGTCACGCTTGAGGAACACGCCGCAGCGGTCGGCGGCGATCCGGAGCTGCTGGCGGCGCGTCTCAGCAAGGAGTACGGCAAGACCGGGATCGGAGGGGCTTCAGCCCTGCGGCGCCTGCTCAAGCCGATGGACAGGCGGGAGCTCGCGGAAGCGACACAACTGCTCCTCTCCGCGACTGACGGCGATGGCGCATTGAGCAGGCGGCTCCTGCCGTACTTCCGGCTCATTCGCCGCGACCTGCGGGACCTTCCCCTCATCGTGCCGAGCGACGGCTTCTACACCACCGGGGTACGGCGGGCCGGAATCGGCGCCTACTACACCCCGAAGTGGCTGGCCGAAGAGGTGGTCGAGCACACGCTCAAGCCGCTGGTCTTTCGGCCCGGCCCGCTTCAGACAGACGATGAGAGCCAGTGGGAGCCTCGCAGATCCTCCGAAATCCTGGAGCTGCGCATCGCAGACATCGCCTGCGGCTCTGGCGCGTTCCTGGTGTCGGCATGCCGTTATCTGGCAGCTCGCCTGGTGGAGGCATGGATTCGAGAGGGAATCACAGAGCCTCCGTCCGGAACACCGCAGGCCGCAGACCCAGACGCTGATCCCCTTCTCGTCGCGGCTCAGCAAAAGATCATCGCCCACTGCCTGTACGGAGTTGATCTTGACCCGCTGGCCGTGCAGATGAGCCGCCTGTCTCTGTGGCTGCTGCAGCCGACCACACCTTTCGCGTACCTGGATGATCGGATCGTTCAGGGCGACAGCCTGCTGGGTATCCGCTCGCTCGAACAGATCGAGTGGATGCACGTGAACCCAGTCCGCGGACGGGCCCAGCACGAAGGCAAATCGTGGACGTTCACGGAGGGCCTGCTGCAGATCGCGGAGAAGGCCGCTCAGATCCGGCAGGAACTCCGCGAGCTTCCGGCAACCAGCCTGCGCGACTTGGATGAAAAGCATGTGCTGAAACGCCAAGCTGATGAGCTCGTCAAGGCGGCAAAAGTCTGCGCCGACCTGGTTGTGGGTGCCGCGCTTGCGAGCGGTGGACGCGGACGCACGCTTCTGGACGAGCGAAGTCTGGAGGCTGCCGATCTCGCGCGCCGATATGTGAACGCGGGTGGTCGGCTGGCTGAAGCCCTTCACCAGGCCGCGAAATGGCTTGAAGCCGGGGCTCCGGCGGGGAGCAGGCGGTTCCCCCTGCACTGGCCCCTGGTTTTTCCCGAGGTCTTCCACTTCGGCAACGGATTCGACGCCATTATTGGCAATCCGCCGTTCCTGGGCGGACAGAAGATCACGAGCCAGGTCGGGACTGACTACCGGGCTTACCTGGTGGAGGCGTTAGGGCGCGATAGACGCGGTAGCGCCGACCTATGTGCATATTTCGCGCTTCGGGCATATGACCTGCTCAACGGCCGAGGGCAGCTCGGATACCTGGCCACCAACTCCTTGGCCCAGGGAGACACCCGGGAGGTGGGACTCGATCAAATCCTTGTCGAGGGAGCGGCCATCACGCGGGCCAATCGCAGCCGCCCTTGGCCCTCAGCCTTCGTGAATCTGGAGTTCATCACCTTCTGGGCCAGCCGGGAGAAGCCCGGGGCGCGTGCTGCGATTCTGTTGGATGGCCAGAGGGCCCCGGCGATCACCGCACAGCTGACCTCCCAACGTCCTGTAACGGGAATCCCATGCCGGCTCATAACCAATCGCAACCGCTGTTTTCAGGGGGCCACCATCCTCGGGCTCGGCTTCACGATGACCCCGGAAGCCGCGAAAGACATGATCAGCCGTGACCGGCGCAATGAGAGCGTGATCGCTCCTTATCTCAACGGTCAGGACCTCAACTCGCGGCCCGATCATTCCGCGAGCAGACATGTGATCAATTTTCAGGACTGGCCGCTCCATAAGGCGGCCCAGTATCCGGAGCCCCTGGATCAGGTGCTCCGTCTGGTGAAGCCGGAGCGAGACAGGAACAACCGCAAGGTTTACCGCACCTACTGGTGGCATTTCGCCGAGAAGCGGCCCGCGATGCTGAAGGCCATCATGGGGCTGCAGCGAGTCGTTGTGATCACGCTGGTCAGCAAAGTCGTCATGCCGGTGATGGTGCCGACCGGACAGGTATTCTCCCACATGCTCGGCGTGTTCGCGACGGATGACACGGCGATGCTGGCGCTGCTGTCGAGCGCCCCGCACTACTGGTGGACACTCACCCGAGCCTCGACGCTGGAGACGCGCATTCGCTACACGCCCTCGGACGTCTTTGAGACCCTGCCGCTCCCCGAGCTCACCCAGGAGATGCGAGACCTTGGTGATCGACTCAACACGTTCCGGAAAGCCCTGATGGAGCATCGGCAGGCAGGGCTGACGGCCACCTATAACCTGGTCAACGATCCGGAGAACACCGACGCCGACATCGTCGAACTCCGCGCCCTGCATGGCGCCATCGATGAGGCCACCCTGCGCGCCTATGGCTGGACCGATATCGAACCCGACCACGGCTTTTACGAAGGCCGGTACACCGTGGCTCCCGCCGTACAACATCTGCTCGTAGATCGCCTGCTTGCCCTCAACCATGAGCGCCACCTCATTGAGGAGGAAGAGGCACGGAGCAAGAGGATCTTCTGACCTGAAGGGAGCGAGAGTGAATGTGCCGGGTGAAGGCGACCTGGTGCGTGTGCGCGGACTGCACTGGGTTGTGACCGGAAGCTTGCAACGGGTGGCTGATCCACCGGAGACGCTCACGGACCTGATGAGCGTCACCGATGGGCACTACGGGAAGACGCTGCGTGTGGTCTGGGAGCTCGAACCTGACCGGCGCGTCCTACGCACCACCACCATGCCACTTCCAGAGCCCGACTTCGACGAGCCCGACGACCTGGTGGCCTTTCTGGACGCGATCCGATGGAGCGCCGTCACCGCCGCAGACGACACCGTCCTCCAATCGCCCTTCCGTTCGGGGATTCACCTCGAGACCTATCAGCTTGAACCTGTGATCAGGGCGGTCAATTCGGCCAGGATTAATCTCCTACTCGCCGACGACGTCGGGCTGGGCAAGACCATCGAGGCCGGTCTGGTGGCGCTGGAACTGCTACTGCGACAACGCGTGGAGACGGTCATGGTGGTCGCTCCTGCCGAGCTGACGATCAAGTGGCGGGTCGAGATGGCGGAGAAGTTCGGCCTCGACTTCACGATCGTGGATTCGGCATTGTTGCGATCGCTCCGCCGTACACACGGTCCCGGAGCCAACCCCTTCGAGATCTATCGGCACACCATTGTCAGCCTTACTTGGGTGAGAGGGGCTCGGGCTGGACGACTGCTGAATCAGAGGCTGACCCGCCAGTTGGATCTGCTGGTCGTCGACGAAGCCCACCACATCGCTCCGGCGGTCACTTCGGGCGTCATGTCCAGAAAACCGCAGGTGATGCTCTCCCAGCAGACTCGGGCCATCCGGGAACTGGCGCCCCGCTTCCGGCACCGGCTGTTCCTGTCGGCCACTCCCCACAATGGCTACACCGAGTCCTTCGTCATGCTGCTGGAAATGCTTGACCCGCAGCGCTTCGTTCAAGGCGTGGACCCCCGGCGAGATATCCGGGACCAGGTCATGATCCGCAGACTCAAGGGCGACATCCGCAACCCGGACGGCAGCCAGCGCTTCCGAGGCCGTGCGCCGCAGTCGCTAGAGGTGAACTACCCGGAGGAGGAGCTGCAGGCGCATGAGTGGCTAACGGAGTACATCGATCTCCGGCGAAGAGCGCAGAGGTCGCGACAGCGTCCCGAGCAGCGCGTAGATTTGGCCGCTCTGATCCTCAAGAAGCGCCTGTTCTCCTCACCTGCGGCCTTCAGGGAAACTCTCCAGGCGCACCTTGGCTCCGTCGGGGCTGATCATGAGTTCGACTGGCTCGACGAGGACGAGGAACTACTCGTTGACTTGGGCCCCGATCTGTCGCCCCGCGAACTTGAACTCCTCATGCTCATGCGTGATTGGGCGGCCAAGCGGGTGGACAGGCCTGACGCCAAGGCTTGGGCTCTACTCACCTACCTCAAGCGTGTTTGCCGGCCGGTTGGGCGGTGGACTGACGAGCGCGTGGTGGTCTTCACCGAGTACCGGGCAACGGCGCTGTGGCTGCTGGAACAGCTCCGGCAGGAGGGGATGGTCGCGGGCGGCCGCACCGCCGTACTCCATGGTGATACGCCTGCGGAACAACGCGAACGTCTTCGGCACGCCTTCCAAGTCAACCCTGAGTCCAGTCCGCTCCGTATCCTCCTGGCAACGGATGTGGCGGGGGAGGGAGTCGACCTCCAGCGAAGATGCCACAGGCTGGTGAACTACGACATCCCCTTCAACCCCACCAAGCTGGAACAGCGCATCGGCCGTATTGACCGGTACGGCCAGGACAGCGTGGCCGAGGTCCACCACTTTGTTGGCGCGGGCTGGGAGCAGGCGCCACCCGGCTCTTATCTGCGGGACCTGGAGTTCCTTTCCCGCATCGCGGTCAAGATGGATCGTGTGCACCGCGATCTCGGCCAGACCAACCGGATCCTGGCTCAGCAGGTAGAGGAGCATATGCTGGGCAGAGCGCTGACAGTCGGCTCTCCGCCTCCGGAGCCATCCGAAGATCCTCCGCCGGAAGGGCCGACCGATCGGCTGGATGCGGCCGTGAGACACCTCCGGATCACATCCGCGAACTCCAAGCGGGTCCTGGCGACTGCGTTGCGATTGTCCAGGCAGCAGCCTCTCGATGACCTGGGGGACGGCCGCTACGGGGTTCCCGTGCTCACTGACGAATGGACCCGAGCGGCGGCCGCCCTGCGCGACCCGATCACTGGACAGCAGCGGCCGATCACCTTCGATGCCCGCATCGCCGCACAACACGAGAGCATCTCGTTCACCCACCTGGGTCATCCCTTGATGGCGACGTCGATCAACTTTCTGAGATCGGCGATGTGGCGCGACAATTCGCTACGCCGGGTCACCGCGGTGATCAGCGATGACAGTTCACTGCGAGCTCCGCTGGCGATTGCCTACAGTCGGCTGGTCTTGGTGGGCGCCGAAGGCGTGCGACTCCACGAAGAGCTTTTTCACTGCGCGGTCAGCCTGGTAGAGGGCTACCAGGCCGTCGGTTGCCCTGACCCTCTCGCAGGGGAAACTCCGCTCCGGCCAGTGCCGGAGGGAGTGCGGGTGCGGCTCTGTCGGATGTGGCCTATGGCTATGGATTCTCTCCTCGGACACGTGGCCTCGATGGCCAGGAGCCGCACTGACGAAATTGTCGCCAACCTTGGCAGGCGGCAGTCCGAGGAGAACCGACAGATCGACGCCACTTTGAAGCGTTTCGCTGACGATCTCGAAGTCGCCTTGGAGACAGCCATGGTCAACGGAGACGATCACCAAGCCGCCCGGCTGCGTCGAAGGATCGCGTCGATTGAGGACGACAGAATTCGCGAACACCACCTCATCGACCAGCACTATCGGGTTTGCCACCATCACGTGTTCTCCGCAGCGCTAACCTTCGTTATCCCCGAATGGGAAGCATCACGATGAGCCATTGACGGCCGATGTCGAGTATGAGTGGCTGGACGACCAAGAGGGCGAGCACCTGAGTCGAGTAAAAGATCAGCGGCAAGGTTGGATTCGGCGTAGATCGCGCCGCCAGGGCGCTCAAGAGCGTGATCAACGCAGCCACATTTATGGACACGTATTTCGGGCGAGTGCTCGGTGGGCGCTCGGGCGTCGAAGACCGGGCGAGCACGGGCGTGGACGGACCAGCACGGGACGCGGCGGAGGCGTGGACAAACAAGGCCGTAGACGGACGTCCAGGCACCCGTCCGGGCGCGGAAATTCCAAGATCTACGGACTGTTAATTAGCGAGTACTCCTCAGCTGAAAGCGTTCTACTATCGTCAGCTCCCGACATGCGAGCACATTGGGGCTTAGGTGCATATTTGGGCTGGACCCCGCCAAGGAACCCGTAATCAGGGGGTGGGCGGCACGCCTAAAGTTTGGAAGCGATCTGTTTCAAGGCATTGATGTGGATCCGTGCGGCATCGAGCGCCTCGCTGGCCTCCAGGAGTCGGCGGTAGCGATTGGTTCTGTCGGCTGCCAGAGAGGCCTGCAGGGCTGACTCAAATATTGCAATCTGATCATATAGTGGCGGAATGTGACTCCGAAGCTCGCGAAGCAAGTTGCCTCCTTCGGCAGAAGCGTTAAGGGCTGCGAATCCTGCCTGCTCAATGACGGACGCCTCAGAGATCCTCCATTCTTCTTGGACGACTACCTTGATCACGATATCATTCGTGTCAAGGAAACAGGTCAGCGTGGGCGTGATCTCGGCCAGAAGTTCTGCTAAGGGTCCTATATCCCCTTGGAAACCCTCCTTTTGAGCACTGATGAGGACCAGCGCTCCGCCGGGCGCGGAACCAAGGCTGATGGTTGTTGCTGGGGTGGCGGATTTTCTGGCAGCTGTATCGACAAGTAGGCTGATCGCCGTAGCTTCGCTTGGTCTCAGCAGGACCTCGTCTCCTTGGAAACCATCCTCGATGTTGAGCGGCATCGAATGATTTTCGCTGAGTGCTGCCGTAACGGTGAAGAGGTCGTGCTCACCTTCCACGCTCACGCTATTGAAGCTGGTCGCAAGCTCTTTTAACTGGGTGTATGTAAAATCCCCCGGGGCCGCGTGGCCTTGCTCGGGGTCTAGCGATTCGCTCCAGCTGATCAGGCTGAGCAGTTGTGTCTTGGTGATCGGATGTGATCCTCTTTGGATTTGCGCTAGGGACTTCGTGTAGAAGGCGGCTAGGTGTTGCTGTTCCTCAGTTGTCAGCTCGCCGAGAATACAACTCGTCGCCGCCGCCCATTTCTTAAAGAGATCCAGGTCTCCGCTTGCGAGATATGAAAGGCCGAGATGCCCCTGGAGGATGCAGCGCTGCAGGTTTCTCTGCTCGACTCTCTCTACGTTGGCAATCTGCTCCTTAATATAGAAGGAAACCAGCCCTCTCTCGATCTGAGAGAGCTCTGACTCGTCCTGGTGGTAAGAGCTGAGCAGGGACAGGACCTCTTTGGCGGACTGAATCCTCGACCGAGTTTTCCCTGCATGGTAGAAGTCGCATTCAAGGGTGAACGTGTGGCTCTTCGACGTAAAAATAAGGTCGACGGCGTAAGACCTATCGTGATCTGGACCTTCCTCATAGAAGGCTGAATCGATCGCGATGTTGTACACGGCGCTCATATTGGCGAGCATCGTGAACCCGTCATGGATTGGTGCATAACTAGAGAGAAGTTCGTGCACTTCCTTTGGGCGCTTTTCGAGGACACTTGTCCCAAGGTATCGCCACGCGACGGCGAGCACTGCCTGGGCTACATCCGCCTTTGCGATATCCGGGTTGCGCGCCTGTCCTTTGCCGAGCAGCACCGTCCCGTTGAGTTTGAGCCGGTCGAACAACTCAACGCAGAAGTCGGCGCCGGGTGTTCCCATGCGAGCCTCGTCCTCATTCGGCTCAAGGTTCGTAGCGACAAGTCTCTGAACGAGCTCGTGGGTGCACAGCGTGTCGAAAACCACGGATCCATGGTGGGCAAGCAACGCGTTGTCTCGTTGCCGTGCGGAGAGCGCCAACTGTTGGTTCTCGTATGTCCAGGAGCGGTGAGTGAGCGCCTGGCTGAGCCACGCATCGCTTTCGTGAGGCAGTTCAAAGAGCCGTCGCAGATCATAAACGGCTTGACGATGCCGATCCGGAGGATTTCTGTAAGTCATTGGGACCGACTTGTTTGATCCGCCTTGCTGCGACTGAGCTTGACCCAGGGCCGTAGAGAAATATCGGCGAACGAACACCTCTGAGGCAGCCTGTGCTGCCCTCTTCTTGGACTGCCCACGTCCCTTGCCGATCCGCCCGCGCAAGTCACTAACCGTTGCCTCGAATGACCTGTTGTGGTCGGGCCCTTCCTCGACATATTTCCATGTCAGGCCGTCGCGTTGAGCGTACTGCTCCAGCAGCGTGCGCCAGTCTCTCTGTCCTTCCATGGCCGATCGAGTCCGGCTGTACGCGGATTCGGCGATTCGGTAGACAGTCTCGATTCCACCTGTGAGGGCAAGCATGCCGATGATCTGCCGGATTGCCATGGAGGCAGACTTGCTCGGCCGCGCCGCGCTTTCGGAAGTTTCTCCCCGCCCGAAGAGAACGGCACCGAGCGACATGAATTGCTGATCCACGGCCTTGTCCGCGGCAGAACTGAGGGTGTTCATTGCGGTGCTCTGCGCGCCAGATGACTCCGGTAGGTGATCGGTTAGGTAGCGGTCCAGGAGAGCAAGCTTGAGCCAGCGCTTCCCAGTTTCTTCCAATGCGTTCAGAAGTTTCGCGTTCATCTGTGCCGAGAGCGCGCGCTCTCGTTCATACAGATAGCTCTTGTGCATTGTTGCTATGCGGAGCCATCGGGCGCGCACGGGGTTCTCGCGCATATCCCAACCATGCGCGGCGAGGAACTTGATTAGTCCTTCGCTCAGCGGAACAGCATCAACCCATGAGCCGGGATCTCCCAATGTTGGGTGATCCGAGTTGTCGACAACGATGAGCGCTCTTTGGACGGATGGGGTGGTCGGAGTCCGATACGGATTGGGGGTATAGTTGGGTGCCGAAGTGGGGAATCGCTTCGGGGGCCGTGGGGTTTGCCTCCCGGGCCTGTTCTTGATGGTGGTACGTGGCTTTCTGGAGTCGCCGTTGTCGATGAAATCCGCTATCTCTCGCAGGATCCATCCCGGCACTTCGTCGGAGGCAGCTCCCTGCCTGCTCACAACCTGGGCGAGATGGAAATAGTGGGCGGCACGTCCCAGATTGTCGGACAACGCGTGCCGCTCGCCCATCTGTTGAAGGATCCTACGGAACCGGCGTTTGGAAATCTCCAGCTGAGAAGAAATTCTGATGCGGTCCAGCTGCTCAATCGCTAGGCGGAGTAGGGCCATTTTGTGCAACGGCACAGCAATAGGCGGCTCGGCCAGGGCGACGACACCCACCCAACGGTTTCCGCCACTGTATGAAGGCATGGGGTCTCCCAGCTGAATCAGCGATGGTCGGGTACCTTAAGCATGCTTAAGTCTCTAATTGGTAGGAGAAGCGCAAAGAGCCACCTTCGGTGCGATATTTTTCGCGCCCCGCAGTGCTGAAGGGATTGGGAAGTCTGGTAACGGTTGTCCTTTCGGGATCGAGCACCCAGGTGACGACCAGAATGCTCCACCGGCGGTTCACCGTATAGTGCTGCGCGGCTCGAACTTCGCTCTCTCCGAGTTCGATCTGACCGCCATCGCCCCGAGTTGCTTTCACCTCGAACATTCGGGTGTGCTGGCCAGAGCCAAGAATGAAATCGTAGCCGAGGCTGTCGTCTCCCCGCGATCCTGGGAAAACGTGCCGACGGTTGCTCGATACCCAGATGTTCTCATCGGCCGCCTGGTACCTGGCGCGGAGCCACTCGTAGGCGATCAACTCGCCCGCGAATCCAATCGCTCTGCGCTGGTCTTGAGAAAGCTCACGTTGGTCGCTTACGAACCCAGTGCTCCGACTTCCCCGGGAGCCCGAGAGACTGCGGGCGGGTAAGGGCTGCAGATTGGCGAAGTGATCATTGCCGGCGATTATCGCGGAGTTCTCGTCCAAACCTTGTCGCAGTTCTGCCGCAAGGTCCATCAAGTCTCCGGAGCTGACGTCAAACTCCCGGTCACCCACGGAAACGATTCGTTGACGGCGATAACGGTCACCCTCCGTCGCACGCGCGGCTGCCGACCGCTCATGTTCGACCAATGCCGGAGTCAGGTCATGGGCGGCGGGATTCATGGTCGTCGGCATGCCAGCCGGCCAATGGCTCAGGGTGGCTAGCCAGGCCACGACATCCTCATTGGTGAGGCGGCGGAAGTCCAGGGCACCGCAGCGGTCCAGCAGGGTGGCCACTTCGCCAACTGGATCGCTGCCCGCCAGCGCGGTGGGCAAGGAACGTCGTGTCGCCCCGACCAAGGCGACGATCTCGGGGACAACGGCGCGAACGACGTTGAGGTTCTCGATGCGGAGCCGTTCAATGGCTGGCAGGGCCTCGCCCTCCATCGGTACAGGAATGCCATCAAGGCGTACTGACAGGGACTCCTCGATGTGGGAGTCCCGAAGTTCGGGGGATGCCTCGTCGAGGGTCAGCGCCCAAGCGTCGGGCGCGGTGATCCACTGAAGGGATTTCAGGTCGGCCCAGCCGCTGATGGGCTCCCGCTCGTCAAATTGGCTCAAGAATGCCCAGCGGAGACGGTTAAGGAGCTCGGATCGCCTTACGTCTACAAGCTTTTGTATGGCTTCCTCATGCGCCTCCGCATGGCTGATCGGCGAGTAGCGAGGAGCAAGTGCCACGAGCGTCCGGTTGAACTCGGCGAAGTCTAGTTGTGCGATCTCTCGCAGCTCGCTGACGTCTCGGGCATTGCGGGCGGCTCTGATCAGTTCGTCGGCCGGGAGGGGGAGCTCAGCTTCGTGCTCGACAAGGAGCGCTTGGAGCCCTCGGATATCCCGGGGTGGAGGCACTACCAGCTCTCGCGCTTGATCCACTCCCAGGGAATGCACCAGCACCGGGTACATACGCTCGATGACGCCCGCCAGCGAACCCTCGATTCGATGGACAGTGTCCCTGTACTGGGATATTGATATTTCCAGGGCGACCGCGAGCTGTTCCTCCGTGGGGCACGTGACGTTGGCGTACATGTTTCGCAGTTGATGGGCAGACAAACGGAAGCGCACCATGATCTCGGGCTCGCTCAACACGTGGCCGAGGGCATATGCGAGCTTCTCTAGAACTTCCCAGGTGAGCTCCTCTGTCATGACCCGGGGTGCCACGATGAGGGGGAACTGATCATCGGGCACAGGGAGGATGCCGGATTGGCGGTCGGGCAAGAACACCGCTGAACGGTCGAGGGCGATGGCCAACGACTCATAGCCGTGCAGGCGGACTTTCCGGGCAGCCGCGACAAGATCGGCGAGTTCGCCGTCGGTCGGGCGGATGGCGAGCGCATGGTCGGCCAAGACGCCGATGGCGTAGGGGAGCCAGGAGAGTCGCCGATGAAGAGGGACGCCTAAATTCTCGACATTCAGCGGCTGATCGTCGACATGGACGGAGAGCGCTGCAGCATCAACGTGCTTGATCTTTCCTGGGCAGAGCCGCGCGAGGAGCTCGGTCGCCTTCTTCGCCGTCCCGGGCACGACGAGCAGGGCGTTCTCAGTCTCACGGATGAACTGCACCGTGAGACTGTCGCGCTCATCGCTGACGTACAGGAGCCCCTTGCCATCGCGTAGGTCGTTGAGGGAAATCGTGTCCAGCGCGTCTCCGACCTCCACCAGGATAGGAGTGCTCGTTAACGGAAGAAGCTCAGTGTCTGCGAGCGTGTACGATCTCGCACGAGCGGTCAGCTGCTCCCACGCGTGTTGATTGGCCCGTTGAATCGGCAGACGGTCGTACGCCTCAACCGACCCTGAACTTACCAACTCGCCCAAGGTGGCGATAAGTCGCGCACTGTCCTCTGGAGCGCCCCAGGTAGGCATACCGAACTCACGCAGGCGGGAGCGCGTGGTGTGGTTCTTGACGAGTGATCGTAGGTTGTGTGGGACGGGCTGAATGAAGGAAGGCTCATCTTCGATGTCATCGGGGATGTGCCATGCGGCGGCAGGCGTCACGAACCTCAGGGAACGGTCCCGGTTACGCACGGGCAGCCACGACTGTCCGCGGAGGAAGGCCGCCATGGGTGTCGGAATCTCGATCACCTGCTGATTGCGGGAGTTGTCGCTGGTCCACCGGCTGGCGAAGTGGCTGCCGTTCCATCGGCTCAGACCATGAAGCATCAGCCGCGCGTAAGCGAGTCGTCCTTGCTGGCTGAACGTAGCGACCACACCCTGTCCGGGCAGGCGAAATGCTGGTGTGCCGTAGAACCAGGTGCGTGAACGGCTGGTGGAAGGCTGGCGATTGCGAACCGTAGGCTCCCATTGCTCGACAACCTCGCGTGAGGCTTTCGCATTCGCCACGATGAACCGCGCACCAAGGGCTGAACCATAGATCGTGGTGACCGCGTCCTGAGAAGAGACGGGCACGAGGCCATCATTAACGCCGATATTCTGGAGAAAGATCCGCCAGTCCTCCGGGGAGCCCCCCAGTTCGACCAGCCTTTGCGGAGGGACAACGAACTGCTCTTCGATCGCCTTCAGGTCAAGGCATATCCCACGCCCTTCGGCCACAACGGTGGCCAGGTCGTTGCCCTGAGTGTTGCTCCACCCTTTTCCGAACACCGTCTGTTCTACCGGCAGGAGCTTTCCCGACTCCGTTGGGACGTACAGCCCCAGGTTGCGGATGACAGATGGCTGAGCGACTCCCTGACGCGAGCGGTGGAGCTGGCACACGAACCCTAGCGCCTGAATCCGGAGTTCGTCGGAGGGGCCCTCTCCTAGCGCATGCCCGATATGGTCGAGCAGCCCTTTTATGTCAAAAGTGCGGACAAGTTGGCCCTCCGTCAGGAACCTATGTACTTGACGGTTCTGCTGTTGTGTTTCGTTCGCCAATTGTAGAGCGGGATGAATGTAGAACAGCCGCTTCTTGAGTGTTCTGGGCACGGGAAGTCCATTGAGGCCAGCTGCTTCGGCCGAGGTTGGCTGGAAGAACGCTTCGTGTCGTGCCCCCCTTTCCACACCGTCCTGAGGCGAACTTCCATTGAAGTGGCGTAATCTCCCATCATCCGCTAGGAGAAGTTTTCTGCCCCGGAGCACGTCACCGTGGTCCTTGAAGAGCCGGTAGAGATCGACGTAGACGTTGTCCCACACCCCGACGGCCTCACTGGAGTGAGGTATCGGTAGCTTGACGACGACGCGCTCAACGTAGCCTGCGAGCTGCACGTATGTCGTTGGTACTCTGCCGAGCGCTTTGCAGAGCGTGAGCAGGCGAGTAAGCCTACCGCTTGCAACCTCTGAGTCGGCTACTACGATTCCGACGTCAAGGGCTGCTGCGGCGGTAAGCACCACCAGATCTCCACTGGGCCAGCGCACCGCCGAGCGCGGAGCGCCCCACGAGACGCTTGGTGAGTTCCCATCTAGAATTGGCACCACTGGAACGTCCAGGAAGTCGCAGTCATGCACACGATGTGCTGCAGCAGACACCAGGCCGGCCCAACCTGCGTCCCAACTGACGAGGTCGACTGCCATCTGCCGCGCCCCTGGGCCGATCATCTCTCGCAGCTGCTCCGCCGCCACCAAGGCGGTTTCCGCCAAGGCGGTGAAGAGCATTGCATTCAAGTCGTGGCCACGGTCCAGGGCGGTACGATCCACGCTGGTGAAGAAGGGCGCGTTGATATGTCCGGGGAGCGGAGCTTCGACATCGTCGCCGAGCGGGAGGAAGGTATAGATCCGGCCGTTGCCTGCGGTCGCCTTCCCGGTGGGAAGGGCGATCTCCACCACGGCGGGTTCCGACCAGTCATGCCAGGACTCATCCAAGTCACCCTGCGAGACGGCCGCGGTGACGGTTTCCCGCAATCGTGGCAAGGGGACACGCCCACGCGTCACCATGAACTGGCCCAGGTCACCCAGATTGACCTGGGCGAATGAGACGGCCGGAAGCGAGGGGTCCGACTCGGTGCTTGACCAAGGACCCTCCAGTCGCAGCTCCTCACGAGTGAGATCTATCCGCTGGGACGTGCCGGTGCTCTCGCAGTGCTCCAACACCATTGTGTTGAGACGGCTGAGGAACAGCAAGACCGGAACTTCCGCCAGAGCCAGCTCCCGCCAGAGGCGAGCTGCGTCGTCGCGTGCGCGCTCGTTCTTTAGTGGGAGCCGCACAATTGTCACATGCCCATCGGCGGCCAAGTCTCTGCAAGCCCTAGGTAGCTCGCTGATCGGGAAGGGAACTTGGAAAGCCGGAAACTCCTCCGCCGCCCTTGTTGCTAGAGCTGGGTCCTGAAGCAAGTCCAGCAAGTCATCCCGTGTCGCGAACCGGAAGCGGTAGCCACCCAGCTTTGGCGAGGCCGGTTCGTCGGGTCCATCGCTATAGATCTCAGGTGCCTCCGTGAGTTCCAGCACGCTGCGGAAGCCCACGCCCTTATTGCCGATACCGTCGCCGACTGTCTTCTCACTCATGGCGAACTTGCAGATCGCCATGACGCTGTCCCACGTGAACGGGCTGCCTCCGTTTGCGACATACAGAGTGCCGTGGGCTCCTTCGGTCTCATCGAGGAGGATGTGAACGCGCCCGTCGTGCCGGTCACCAGGGTGGGCATCGTGCGCATTCTGCAGGAGCTCCAGAAGAGAACGGCCCCTGTAGTCTCGTGCATTGGCACGTGAGGCAGCGTTGAGCTGGGGTGCTGGCTGCCATGTCGTCGTCGCTTGCCACTCCTTGAGGATAGTCAGCGCGTAGTCCCGCAGTTCCTCGGCGTGCCGGTCGAGCGCCGCACTCGTGGTTTGCAGTTTCCCAGCGTAGATCTGCGCTTCGACCATGGTTTCCCCGCCCGATGTATGAGTTGGCGCTTAACGTAACGCATGCCTCCGACATTTCTCTCCGGGGTGGTGCAAGGTTTAGTCAGGAGCCCTCAGTGGGCTTGATCCGGTTTGACGGACATCCGAGATCGGGGGTTCGTCCCCGAAAGGATGTCCATGATGGAAAGCATGGGGAAGAAACCGCGTCCTCGCCGCTCGTTCACACCGGAGTTCAAGGCCGAGATCGTCGAGCTGTGCTGGCGCGGTGACCGCTCGGTCGGCCGGGTGGCCAAGGACTTCGATCTGACCGAGACCGCGGTGCGTGACCGGGTCCGCCAGGCCGAGGTCGATTTCGGCCGACGGGACGGGCTGACCAGCACCGACCGGGAGAAACTGGCGGCACTGAGCCGGGAGAACCGCCGACTGCGCGAGGACGTCGCCCCAGGCTTGATCTGCTCCCCGCGCGTGCCTGGGGTGACTCGTAAATCAGGGGTGGCCGTGCATGAACAAGTGGCCGAAGCCGAGGCGGTCTCGATGGTGACGTTGAGGGCAACGCACGCCTCGGCTCGGTGTGCCGCGTACATCACCTTGCCGCGGGTTTCGAGAGTGGAGCCGTAGAGGTCTTGATAGCAGACTGTGGCACCGAACTGCCGCCCCGTAACGTAGACGATCTTGGTGAGGCCCGAGGGATCGGCGCACAGTCAGCACATTGGCCCAGGATAAATCATGGATGCAACGCTCGTCCGTCACTACATCAGTGTCACCCACGGTCGTCCGCCCGTCCACAGACGATCTAGTTTGCTCATGAGCCGAGCCACTCCTACCGCCGCAGGCTCAGACGCGGGCGTGGCCCGCGCCGCCGCGCCGCGCCCAGCAGCTAATGACATACATCGACGGTGAGATACCCATCAGGAAAGACCTCATGCAGCACGGGGCTTAGCTCGGCCATAAAGTGCAATCAAGCGGAGGCCGGAGATCGGGGCGCAGGCCCAGGTCCGCCAGCACCGCGAGCGCCTCGGGAAACGGCCCCAGGAGCGAGCCGTGTCGCACTATCTGGGCGCCGTCGAAGCTGCGCTGGGCGGCGAGGCTGCGTGGGTCGCGAAGACCGGTGAGCCGGTAGTGACGCCACAAGGTGCGCGGCCCGGCCTCGACGGTGAAAAGATCCGGCCGGCGCCAGACGACGAGCGCCCAACTGCCGCTGGATGAGGTGGCCCAGGCGCCGACGAGGCCGGATGCCTGGGCGGCCGCGACAGCCTGGAGGGCGACGAGGCATGCATTGCCAAAGGTACCGGTGACGTGCAGCAGGCGTTCGCCATGCCGGTGCACGTCGCGGCCCTGCTCTGCCAGCGTGCGCACAGCCTCCTCGTGAGGGTCGGCCTGGACAATCTCGGCGGCTAGCTTCAGCACCGCCTCCGGGTTTAGCGCCGGGCCGAACGCCTCCTGCAGCATTTCGCAGTATTGCTCGACGTATTCGGGTTCGGCGGCTGGGAGGAGGTGATCCACGACGGCGGCGGATCGGGTGAAGGCGACCGTGGTGGCGGTGCTGACGTGGCGAGGCGCGTGGGCGCGGAGCACTGCGAGGCCAACCGCTGCCAGGCTGCCCACTTGCGGTTCTACCGCGGCGGGCGGTGTGCCGACACCCAGTTCGCGTACGGCGTTTGCCAGGAGGTCGAGCCAAGCGCGGTCGTCGCGGTCCCATGCGCCCGCCGCGGCGGTCCAGAGCAGGAGCCTGGTGACGAGCATCCGCTCGGGCAGTTCCAGTGTCGGCGCGACCTGGGTGAGGCGTTCAGCCCACCGCTGGTATCGAAGACGTACTACGGCGTCGGCTGTGCGCAGGTCGGGAGGCGGTGTGACGGCGGTCGGCGGGTCGGCCACGGTCTCGGGGTCGTCGTTGTCGAGTCCGGCATCGTCGTCGTCTGCGAACTGCTCGTCCCAGGACACCGGCAGCAGTTCCTCGTAGGCAGGTTCTCGCTCGGCCGGGAGCGCGGGCAGTCCGAGGGCGAAACGCAGCAGAGGCGTTCCGAGACGTCCGGCGCATCCGTCGAGGTAGGTGGCCCATCCGCCACCGGATCGATCGGAGACGACCTCGGCACGCGCGGTCTCAGCCGGCGCCGCGGCCGAGAGCGCGGCGGCCGAAGCGGGAGGCCGGGTCAGCATGGTGGCGAGTGTGCTGAGGTCGGCGAGGAACTTGCCGGCCAGTTGCTCGTTGGTGAACAGCTGGCCGGGCCTGGTCGTCGGCGCGGGGGTACCGCTGAGGCCGTACCGGTTCTGCGCGCGGAGGGGGTCGACGACGAAGACGACGTTGCTGAGACGTGCCTGGCCGTCCAGGGTGGTGACGAAGCGGAGCCGGCTGCCGCCATCGGCAGGCTGCGTCAGCATGACCTCGGCTACATCGGCGGGCACCTCGCCGACGCGTTCCCACGTCTCGGGCGGGGCCGCTGCGGCGGACATCTCCAGGTATCCGCTGGCGCGTAGCGTGCGCGCGAACATGACGTGCAGACCCTGCTCGACCCGGGTGGCGCCGAGCAGGAGCGGGCCGTTCCGCCCTTTTTGTGGGCGGATCGAAAACTTCAGCGGGCGTAGATCGGCAGCGGGCACAGTCGCGCCATCGGGAATGCGGGAGGCGTAGATCGGCGCGATGAGGCCGAGTTCGCAGTTACCGCCGTTCTCCAGGGATGTGGACAGTGCAGCGGCCGAAAGGTTGGGACTGCCGGTGAGCGCGTACCGGCGGCCCTCGGCCACCCATTCGATGAGCTTGCCGTGACGGTAGCGGGGTTCGGCGTCGAGGCGGACGTCGGTGTGGAGTTCGGTGACGAGGTCGGCGAGCGCCTGGCCGTCGAGCTGGGTGAAGCCGGGCTGGAAGCTGACGATCAGCCGCTGTGGCCGCATGCGCTCGACCAGGCGGCGGAGGGTGACGGCCCCGGGATCGTGGAATGGCGCGCACACCGCGAGTTCCTCGACCGGGCCTGCGGGGAGTTGGTCCATGATGGGCTGCTCGCTGGACGACACCAGCCGGGGATCTGGGTGCACGGCCTCGGCCCGCTCGCGCAGGGCCGCAAGCCCAGCGGCGACCCGATGCAGCGCCTCCGGCACACGCCTGGAGAACCGGACCCGGTCCGGCAGTCCGGATAGCCACAACGCGAGGTCGCCGAACAGGTCTGGGACGTGGTGCTCATCGGCCCGCAGCACGGTCCACAACTCTGCGTTCGCCTGCCATCCAGCGAGCGTGGCGTTCCCGGAGCCGATGGCGACGGTGGCCCGCTGGGGGCCGACCAGCGCCATCAGCTTGGGGTGGAAGGCTCCGCCGCACACGGCCTGGCCGGGCAGGTAGGCGCGTCCTGCACGGCGTACGGCCCTCGGGTCGATCGTGCTCATCGCGGCATCGCCGACCAAGCTCACCCGTGCCCCGCACATCTGGGCGACGCCCAGCACGACCGACTCGAAGAAGCCGAGGTCGGTGGTGAAGCTGAGGAACAATGCCTCCTCGGCTTGCCGGTCTCCGTACCGTTCCTCCTCCATCAGGAGCGTCAGCGGGGAGGCGAGTTCCAGGTCCACCAGCGGCTCAGTCAAGGAGCACCTGCCCGGCATCGGTCACGCGCCAGGTTCCGCCGGCCAGTCCGAGCACTCCGGCGCCAGCCAGCACGGAGGTGAGCTGCGCCAGCCTCAAGCCAACGTCGCCACGCCCCTCCTGGCTGGTCCGAAAGAGCAACCCGTCGCGTTCGTGGAGACGGGTGGGCAGCCACAGCGTCCCATCCGGCCGTCGGCGGGCCTTCGACAGCGCCACGCGTCTGCCGCGGGTCAACAGGTCGTGGGTGAGCCGCCGGGCGAAGTCACGTGTGGAGCCGGACCGCGACTCGGATAGCCGCCACGCCATCCACTCGGGGCCGAGCTCGACTCCACGTTGCCCGAGGAAGGCGTCGCGTACCCGGCCGGACAGCTCCTGCACCCGCCGGGCGTTGACCATCAAAACCGCCAGTTCGCCTACTGGGTCGGCCAGACCGCTCGGCCGCAACTGTTCCTCGGCGGGGGCTGGGGCGCCGGTCGGGCTGACGGTGGCGGGCAGCCCATCCACGAACGCAGCCAGGGTTCCGTCCGGCATGCTGCCGGCGAACCGCTCGGCCAGGTCGTCGGCGAGCATCACACCGTCGACCTGGGACACCAGCCATGACCAAAGGCGTCTCCAGGCGCTCACCGCGTAGTTGCGTAACATCACCCCGCGCCAGACCGGAGCCGTCTCCAACGAGGCGATGACGGGATCGCTCGTCAGGAAGTCGCCGTACGCGATCACTGGTCTGACATCGTTGGTGACGTCGCCGATCTCGTAGGTCCGCATCACCCGCGCGAGCAGCCGGATCGTATTCCGTCTGCTGAGCCCGGCGGCTTCGGCGGGCTGCTCGCCGGGCAGACAGAGCAGCCTCGCCAGCCACGTCCCGTCGGCAGCTCCACCACCTGCGCACACGCACAGGTGCGGGTAGCCGCGCAGTTCGTCCACGGCCAGGCTCGAGCGGGCCGCCAGCTCCAGGACGCCGTCGAGCCCCGTCGCTACTTGCTCGGCCGCGCAGGCAGGGCCCGGGGTCGGCATGCTCGCGGGCACGAGGATCCCGAGGGAGACCTCCGACGCCGCGTATGGATTCCAAAAGCCCCACACGTTACGTACGTAGCCGCCCTTCACCGGCTGTGCTGCGTCGGCCATGACGACCTCGCCGCCCTGCAGCCGGCCCGCGAGTGCATCGAGGCCGTGCGCCCGCGGCAGCCCGGTCTCGCCGTGCTCGTGCGCGTACGACACCGCCGCCATAACCACCTCGCAACGACGCAACAAGTCCTGCGCCGCGTGCAGGGACAGGTCACGGCGTTCGGCCTCGATCGCGACCAAGGCGTGCAGGCTGTAGTAGCGGGCGTGTGGCGTCACTGTCGTCACGCCCGGCACCAGCAGGTCGGCCATCCGCATCACGTGCCGCTCGATCGACAGCGGATACCTGCCCGCGGCGACGTCGAGCCCGCTGGTGCTCCACGCAGGACCCTGCGCCGCGTACATCGAGGTCTCCCCGGATCTTCGACACTGTCAAACGCCGACACTATCGAGCATGTCCGCTTGATGACAGCAGATGGTGAGAAGACTGTCACTCAGAGAAGACGGCGCGAAAATGCGTCTGGCCACTGATCGGTAGGCGGGAATCTTGCCTTCCTTTGAGCTGACGAAGAGAGGGACGTCCGAAGAATGAGAACGCTGGCAGGGTGTGCAGCGTCGTGTACCGGAAGAACCTGCCGTGGACGACGCCGCGGGCCTGGTGGACGTCGGGCTGCCCTTTCCCGAGCTGCGACCGCGCGACCTGTTCATCTGTGTATCGGCCGGTGAGTCTGACGTGCTCGGCTCGAACGCGGGCGGCGCGGTTGCGGCGTGAGTGACCAGGTGGAGCCATTCGAGCCCTGTGACAAGATGTACCACGCGGATATGGTCGACCGACCCGGCGCCAACGCTGAGCGCGACGTGGTCGATGAGCGCATCCCGGCCCGCAGACCCGCCACGCTCGCCTCGGACGAGTGACCAAGCGGAGCTGGCCCGGCTACCCGCCCTGCGGTGGCTTTTGCGCCTAGCTTGGCCGAGCCGCCCTCATGCGCGCCCGGGTCTCGGCTGGCCTGCCGCCTCCATCGTTGCGGCAGGGCTCCTCATCACCAGAGAGCCTCCAGGAACACCCGTAGCTGAGGTTGACATCCCTGAGCCGAACAAATCGGATTGGTTAAGGCCGCGCAATCACGCCATCGGTTGCTCAGTGGTTGCTGTTCGGCCATCGGCACCCCGAAACCCCACGCGGCATTCTGGGACAGCCTGAGACTGACATTTTATTCACGAAGCGACACAGAGGCACACGTAGAGTAACGGCTCGACATAAGAGCCATAGGCTCTAAATCAGCGCGCACTCCTCAGCTGAAAGCGTTCTACTATAGTCAGCTCCTGACAAGCGAGCACATTGGTGCTTAGGTTGATATTTGGGCTGGACCCCGCCGGGGGCACATCACACATGGGCATCTCCATCGGGGGTGCCTCTTCGTTGGTCCCCTCAACCGCGAGAGCAGCGCCCGCAGCATGCTGTATCGCGCCCAGAGCTGGTGATCGCTACCTTGCAAGTCGCGGTGTTGGTCAGTTTGTCGTAGTAGATCTCCAGCCGAAAGGCGTCAAACAGACACCGCAAGATGGTCTCGGCATCAAGGACAGCTCGATCGCTCCGACCGGGATCTCATCGAGCACACCTCGGTCGGGTCAGGTTGGGTCGTGGAGTTCTCGCTGCTTCGCTGCCCGCTCCGCAGCGAGTTCGGCGGCCCGGGTCTCAACGTCATGGACAAGGGTGCCGGTAGGGTCATCGGTCATTTCCAAGGTACGGACGAGACGCCTTTGACGGATATCGATCTCGGTGACCGAGCGACTGAGCGCGTCACTCTTGGCCTGATGCTCAACGACCGCAGAGTCTTAATTGCTGTTCGGGCACGGTCGAGGTAGACCGCGCGGGCGGAACCGAAGATCCGCCTGGCGACGAAGTCGCTGACGCCTGGCGCTAGGGAAGCAGCGCGCCAAATTGGCTGTGCAATCGCCGCCCAGGCGTCGGAGTATCCCAACATCACTGTGGAAGAACTGAATGCGGTTCGTCCGGACGGCGGAGAAGTCTCCCCTCGGCTCCCGCGGCCCGACGCCGGCGATGATCTCCCGGTGCTGCTCTGGCTTCACGGCGGAGGGCAGGTGCTGGGTTTCGCGGCACAGGACGACCCGAGCCAGAAGAGGTTGATCGACCAGGTGTTCTGCGCCGTCGTCGCTGTGGACTATCGCCTCGTGCCCGAGGCACCGGCACCCGCGGCCGCCGAGGACGGATTCGCCGCCTATCGCTTCGTACTTGGAAATGCCAGTGCGTTTAGGCTGGACCAACGGCGTATCGGAATTGCCGGGGAAAGCGGGGGCAGCGGAATCACCGCGGCAGTCTGTCTCATGATCCGGGATAGCGGCTTGCCGTCACCTCTTTTCCAGGGCCTCCTCAACCACATGCTGGATGATCGGAACACGACGCTGTCAAGCGAGGAGGTCGCCGACGTCGGCGTGTGGGACCTTGAAACGAACCTACTGGCGTGGAAGGCCATCCTCGGAAAGGCTGATTCGGAGGTGCCCTAATATCAGGCGCCGACTCGCGCGACGCGCTTTTACGAATTTCCGCCGACTTTTCTGGCTGTCGCCGAAATCGACGTGGTCCGCGATGAGGGCCTTCATTACGGTTCGCAGCTCATCGCCGCTGGTGTGCCGGCGACCTCAATCACTTCGCAGGGGCATTCCATGGTTTCTACCTGTTCACACCGGAATCCCGGTTGGCACGCCGGTTCGCTTCGACGTGGTTCGACTACCTGAAGAATATCTTCGCTCGATAGGTAGGCCTGAACGCCCGTTCCCCGAGTCCAGCCGAGATACCGGCAAACCGGCCACCACCCGGGTCCGAAGGCCATAGTCGACCCAGCTGCTCCCAGTGACCGCGGTGCTCAGCGACCAGGCCCAGGAGCGCGGCGGCGGTATCTGCGCCCTGGGCGGGACCCCGAACATGGGCAAGGCGATGTCCCGCCTGGGCCTGCCGGCCGGGCCGCTGACCAGTGGGTGGCTCCTGGGTCGCCGCCGCGGCCCGGGCCTGATCGGCTCGCATGCCGTCACCCCAGGCAAGCCCAGCAGGCCGACTCCTCCGCATCAAGTCCGCCTGTGGCCGCAGGAACGGTTGCCGGTGAGCGGGCATGCGAAGTCGAGTTCCCCGACCCCTGCCGCTCTACGCTGGGAAACTTGGTGATCAGAGGCAGCGGACGGGTTACCGTCAGATCTTGGTGTTGAAGAGCGGGAGGGTGACGCCGGGTGGGACGGTCTTGGGGTCAGGTTGTGTTGACGCGGGTGGGGGTGGCGCTCTTACTTGTGATCGCCCTGGCCCTGGTGTGGCGTTCCAGCAGCGAGGAGGAAGCGCCCCAGCGGCCTTCGCAACTTCCCGCGTTACCGCAATTAGCACCGGTCAGTGAGGTCTGGCCTGAGGCCGTGAGCGTGGTGCCCGCTGAAAGAAGGGACGGCACCCGGTTGTGGCCCATCGCATCACTCGGCCAAGATGAGTTGCTCTTGGTGACCGATGGGCGGGCTCCGGAGTTCATCAGCTTTCATACGCGGACCAAGACGCAGCGTGTCATAGCGCGAGTCCCCAAGTTGGCCGAGTGTGGTGGATGCTTTGAGATCCAGAAAACGGCACTTGGAGCTACGCAGGTCGCATTGATCGTCAAGGGCGCCTCCGCCGGTGGGCAACGCCACTACGAGGTGTGGGCAATGCCGCGAGCAGGTGGAACCTTACGCATGGTGACGCGGCTGCCAAAATCCGTCCGGGCTTGGGGACCCTATGTTGACGGCTTCCAAATCATCGGCGAGAGCGCTGTGTGGTGGGGATACGACGGTGACATCTGGCGGGTCTCGCTCCGTGGCGGGGAGCCTGAGGAAGTGCTTCCAGGCAGGCGGCTCCGCGTGAGCTCGTGGCCGTGGGCGTATGACAGTTACCAGCGGATCGTGATCAATCTCGACACGGGCCAGGAGACCGAAGTATCCGAGGCTGAAGATCTCGAACATCGCCTTGCCTGCGGCCCCGCCTGGTGTGTCGGGCAGGACTGGCAGGGGCCGTGGAAGGTCACGCAGGCGACCGTGTTGCGTGTGGATGGTTCCGATCGCGTCGATGTGCCGGGAGACGCGCTCCCCATGAGGCCTCCGATCCGCGATCGGCTGGCTCTTCTCGGCGTTCCAACAGTCGATGGTGACGACTCCAACCCCAAGACCTGGGGAGCCGCAACCCTTGGGCATGTGATGCAGATCTACGATCGCTGCACGGGCGAGGCCGCCCTCCTCGGTTCCTACGACGCGTTGACGAAGCCCGAGACGCCATGGGGAGCGATAAAGGCCGGCGTATGGCCGCAGGACGGCCCCGTCCTGTACTGGCCGACTACTCAGAATCGGCTGATGGTCGTCGACCTGGCGCGCGTCGGCGCGTCTCCTTGCTCGGTATGACCTGTCAGGGGCGCTGGCCGTAGCGATCGACGATCCCGGTCGCCAGGAGGACCGAGGAGTTCTCGACAATGTCGTCCCGCCTACGGGATTGGTGCGGTGGCCCCGGTAGGCGTAGGTGGTCCGGTCGAGCGGGGTCTCCTCCTTCAGGTAGCCCTCGACCACCAAGGAGATGGACACCACCGGACGGCCTATGCCGTCCACGGCAGCGGGGTCCACCGTGATACCGGGGATCTTGGCGAAGGCGCGGTACGTCGCGGCCTCCAGGTCGGGGGCGCTACTGGCGAAGCGGCGATCTCTGCGCCCCTCAGCGTGCCGCGTATGAAGGGTGTCAAGAGTTCTTGCCGCGCCGATTGGGCTCGACCACAGTGAGGAAACCGGCTGCGGAAAGGAGAAGGACCAATGGCTGTCTGCCGCACCCGCCTTCTCGTCATCGCGCAATTCCGTCTCCCCTAACGGGGAAACTCGTTCGCGCGATGTGATCCCGCCTCCCCTTCCCATGGAGATATCCAGATGGCCGTATCCGCGGCTGGCAAGAACCGTGTCCTGTGAACGGCCGCGCTGCCGGAAGCGCGCTTCCGGCGTTTTTCCATGCCCGCCGTTCACGCGGCTACCTGTCGCTCGCCACGGTGACGGCGCTGCTCGGCTTCGCCGCGGTCGTTAACCTGCCCAAGCAGCCGGTCATCGGTTTGGTCCTCGTGGCCGTGACCGCGTATATGGCCGCGCTGACGCTCTGCTTTCCGCTGATGCGCTATGTGGTCTCGGATTCAGTGCTGAGCGCCGAATATGGTCCGGTACTGCGCTGGCGCATCCCACTGGCCGAGGTCTCCAACGTCTCCCGCGTACGGCTGGCGCCCAGCTTCTTCGTGGCCCTGGTCATGCCCGGCATCGCCCTGTACGGCATGCGCTCCGCCGGCCACGGACGAGTCCGGATGTGCGCGACGAAAACCATCACCGGCGTCTACCTCGTCGAAACCCGGAACGGCACCCGCTACGGCTTCACCCCGGCCGACGAGCAGGCCTTCGAGGCCGCCCTCCGCAGGCGCGGCATCCGCGTGACCGGCCGCTGATGCCGTACCCGCTACGGGACCCCGCGGACCTGGAGAAACTCCACGCGAGGCTCCCCGCCGAGATCCCCGGACCACCGGTCATGGCCGCGCACATCCTGCTCACCGGCCACGGCCAGGTGTGGGCCGACCGGCTGCCGGAGCCTCGCGCCGCCCTGTTCGGCTGCGGCTTCCACCACCTTCTGCGCGGCGACCCCGCCGCGTTCGTCCCCGGCGACCTGGAGCGGCACATCCGCGGCTATGTCGAGGCCCCCCGGTGGTTCCTTCCGCTGCTTCGCGCCGCGTTTCCGCGGATCACCCCATGGGAGCGGATCGTCCACATCCAGTCCGGGCCCGTCCTACCTCTGGACGCCGCAGCGGTCACCCGGCGGCTGCGTCCCGCCGACGGCCTGCCGGATTCGCTGCGGTGGGTGGCCGATACCTGGGGCGGCACGGACGGCCTGCTCGCCGGCGGCCTGGCCTGGGGCTCCTTCGTCCGCGGAAGACTGGTCGCCGTCGCCTGCCCGTTCCTCGTCGGGCACGTCTACGAGGAGCTCGCCGTGGCCACCGACCCGGCCTTCCGCCGCCGCGGGCTGGCCACGGCCTGCGTACTGCGGCTGTGCGCGGACATCCGGCGGCGCGGCCGTGTCCCGAGCTGGACCGCTTCCCGTGGCAACCTCCCCAGCCGCCGTCTGGCGTGGGCGTGCGGGTTCCGGGCAGCCAGGACTCCCCTTGGCCGCCTGATCCACAGTGGCCGTCCGGGTACGCCGCTCACCTGATCGACGGAAGGCTCTGTTCACCTGAGGTGGGACAGGCGGCGCGTTCACCCTCCCGACCTGGGTGCTGAGCGGCAACGCCGACTTCGCCCGGCAGATCCTGACCGCGATCGGCGCCGCCATCATCACCGTGGTCGGCGTGGTCTCCTCCATCACGATCGTGGTGCTGACCCTGACCTGCCGAGCTACGAGCATCTGGTGCGGCGCTCTTTCGAGAAGGTACGGCAGGCCGGCGGTCATGATCCGTGAGCGGTCATCCGTAGGGTGGACGGGTGCGCATTGAGCTCTTGGGCCGGGTACGTGCCTTCGGTGACGACGGGAAGGCGATCGAGATCCGCGGCGCTCTGTTGCGCGGGCTGCTGGCCAGGCTCGCGCTGGCGTCCGGCCGGGCCGTACAGAGCGACATTCTGATCGACGATCTGTGGGGTGCCGATCCGCCGGCCGATGCGGCCAACGCGTTGCAGGCGCTGGTGTCCAGGTTGCGGCGGACGCTGGGCGGGGCCTGGAGGGTGGAGTCGGTTTTCGGTGGATATCGGCTCGCCGTACGGGATGTGGATGCTTTTCGGTTCGAGGATCTGCTCGCGCGGGGCCGCGACGCGCTGACCACCGGCCAGCCGCGCAAGGCGGCGGAACTGCTCGGCGAGGCGCTCGGGCTCTGGCGCGGGGCGCCGCTGGCCGACGTTGGAGAGCTCGAGTTCGCCGTGTCCGCCGCGGCTCGCTGGGAGGCCCTGCGGCTGTCGGCCGCCGAGGACCGCTTCGAGGCGGAGCTCCGGCTCGGCGGGCACGAGACGATCCTGGCCGAGGTGGAGGCGGCCGGCGCCCGTCATCCCCTCCGTGAACGCCTGGCCGCGCTGCGCATGCGGGCCCTGGCCGCGGCCGGGAGGCAGTCCGAGGCGCTGGCCGTGTTCGAGCACGTCCGCGGCAGGCTTGATGAGGAACTCGGTGTCGAACCCGGTCAGGAGCTGTGCGACACACACCTGGCGGTGCTGCGCGGCGACTATGGCCAGGCGCGGGCGCGGCCCCGGCTGCCGCTGCGGCTGACCAGCTTCGTCGGCCGGGAGCACGAGCTGAAGCAGATCTTGGAGCTGATGGAGACCTCCCGCCTGGTCACGATCGTCGGGCCGGGCGGCGCGGGCAAGAGCAGGCTGGCGGTCGAGGTGGTGATCCGGCATCCGGCGTACCGGAGCGGACGGTTGTGGTTCGTCTCCCTGGCCGCGGTGGACACGCCCGACGGCCTGGTCGACGCCGTGCTCAGGTCCCTGGGTGTACGGCAGGCCGTACCGGCCGCTCCCCTGGAACAGGTGGCCGAGCTGATCCAGGACGACCCGGCGATCCTCGTCCTGGACAACTGTGAGCGGCTGGTGGAGGACGTCGCCCAGCTGGCGCACGAATTACTGGAGCGCCTGCCGTACCTGCACATCTTGATCACCAGCAGGCAGTCGCTGGCGATAGCAGGCGAGGCCGTGTACCAGCTCGGACCGCTGGAGGAGCCGGAGGCGGTCCGGCTGTTCCGGGACCGGGCGGCCGGCGTGCGGCCGGGCGTCGCGCTGGACGAGGCCGTGGTCGCCGACATCTGCCGGCGCCTCGATGGGTTGCCGCTCGCCCTGGAGCTGGCCGCGGCCCGCTTGCGCACGATGAGCCTGACGCAGATCGCCCGCCGGCTCGACGACCGGTTCCGGCTCCTGACCTCCGGCAACAGGACCGCGCTTCCGCACCAGCGCACCCTGCACGCCGTGGTCGGGTGGAGCTGGGACCTGCTGAGCGACGAGGAACGGACGCTGGCCAGGCGCTTCGCCGTCTTCACCGGCGGCGCGGGCGAGGCGGCGGTGGAGGCGGTGTGCGGAAGCGTGTACGTCCTGGACTCGCTGGTGGAGAAGTCGTTCGTGGAGGCGGCGGGCGGGCGGTACCGGATGCTGGAGACGATCCGCGCCTACGCCGCGGAGGAACTGCGCCGCAGCGGTGAGCAGGCCGAGGTCCGGGCCGGGTTCGTCCGGCATTTCCGGCTCTTGGCCGAGGAACACGAGCCCGCGCTGCGCTCGCATGATCAGTTGCGCGCTTTCGCCGTCCTCGACGCCGAGCACGACAACCTGATCGACGCGATGCGCACGGCGATCGCCGGCGAGGACGCCGACGCCGCGTGGCGACTGCTGCTGTCGCTGTATTGGTACTGGTACACGCGCTACGACGCCCGCTCGGAGAAGCTCGTCGCCGACGTGCTCGCGTTCGGCGACGCGCTGCCCGCGGACGTGCGGGCGGTGCTGACCGCCATCCAGGTGCTCGGCGGCAACCAGGCCGTCCCGCCCGCCGCCGAGGCCCGGCCGCTGATCGACGCGTGCATCCGTACGGGCGCGGTGGAGCGGTTCGCGGTGGCGGTGCCGCTCGTCCTCGCTGCCGTGACGGTGTACGGCTTCGCCGACCTGGCCGATTCCGAGCTGCGCAAGGCCCGCGAACACAGGGACCCGTGGGCGCGGGCCTCCGCGTACTGGCTGGAGGCGACCGGACGTGGCGACGACGGCGACTGGCAGGACGCCATGGAGGCGCTGGCGGAGGCGTTGCGCCGGTTCGAGGAGCTCGGCGAGCGCGTCGGGCTGGTCATGACGTTGAACAGCCTCGCACGTGTCCACTCGATCGGCGGCGAGCACGAGGCGGCGATCGCCGCGCTGGAACGTGGCGCGCTGCTGGCCGCCGAGATCGGCATCGGCGAGGAGATCTGGCACCTGACCGAGCTGGCCGGCGAACGTTCCCGCGCCGGTGACCAGGACGGCGCCCGGCACGCGGTCGAGCTGGCCAGAAGCCTGGTGAACCCGCGGGTCAGGCGGCATTCGGAGATCGGACTGTGGCGCCGGGTGGCCGAGCTGCACCGCCGTACCGGAGAGCTGGAGGAAGCTGAGCAGGCGGTCGGCGAGCTGGCGGCGCTCGGCGGCGCCCTGTCCATGGACGAGCGAGCCGTCGCCCAGCTCGTCGCGCCCGCCCGGCTGGCCAACCTGCTGGCCGCCGGGCGGATGGAGGCGGCCCGCGAGCTGTTCCCCGCGGCCGTCCAGACCTGCTTGAACGAGCGTGCCGCCGCCACCGCGGCCGAACTGCTGGCCAGGCTGCTCCTGCTGGAGGGCGACGCGTACGGTGCGGCCACCGCCCTGGGCCTGAGCCAGGCCATCCGCGGCGCCTTCGACCGGGGCGAGCCCGAACTGGCCGCCCTCGCCGCCGAGCTGACAGACCGCCTCGGCGCCCCACGGTACGAGCAGGCCTACCGCGCGGGCGCCGAACAGTCCAGGCACGAGGCGCTGGCGAAGCTGTCAGAACCAGTCGGATAGCAGCTCCGGATCGAACGGCAGCGGGGCAATCCGGTAGGCGGGCGGCTCGGCCCCCATCAGATGACGCACCAGGAAGTCCCATTCGCGGCGATAGGTGTGGTGGTGGTAGCCGAGGAACAGGTGCTCGGCGCCGGGCACGATCAGCATCTCGAAGTCCTTGTCGAGCATGATGAGCCGCTCGGCCAGCCGCAGGGTGTGGTCGGGCATGATGTTGGTGTCCATGCCGCCGTGGATCAGCAACAGCTTGCCGCGCAGGCACTCCGCCCGCGTCACGTTGTTCACCCGGGCGTAGTCCGCCTCGCCGAGGGCGCCCTGATAGATCTCCGAGTACCCGACGTGGTAGCTCTCCAGGTCCTGGTTCCCGCAGGTCGAGATCCCGACCTTGTAGAACTCGGGGTGGTCGAGCATGGCGCGGACAGCCTGGTGGGCGCCGGCCGATGAGCCCGCCACGCCCACGCGGTCCAGGTCCATCCACGGCCGGGTCTTCGCGAGCTCGCGCAGCGCCGCCACATGATCGGCGGAATCTCCCACGTTGCCGTAGGAGTGGTCGAAGAACTTCTTGTCCCGGCCCGGCGTGCCCCGCCCGTCGAGGGCCATCACCACGAAGCCGAGCGCCGCCATCACCTCGGCCTCGTGGGCGAACGGCATCTCCGTGAAAGCCCCGCCCACGCGGTTGCGCTGCGGGCCCGGGTAGGGGTGGTCGATGACCGGGTAGCTGCACTCGGGGTCGAAGCCGTGGGGTTTGTGCAGCACGCCGTACACGTCCGTCACGCCGTCGGCGGCCTTGACGCGGAAACGCTCGGGCGGGCTCCAGCCGATCGCGACGAGACCGCTGACATCGGCGCGTTCCAGCTCAACCAGCACCCGGCCGGTCCAGTCCCGCAGAGTGATCACGGGCGGAATCTCGGTGGTGGACGCCGAGTCCACGAAGCAGGACCCGTCCGGCGCGACCGTAACGGCGTGATCCAGCCCGTCATCCGTCAGCACCGCGGTGCCCGAGCCGTCCAGCCCGGCCCGGCAGACCGAACGCGGATACAGGTCACCGGCGACCAGGCCGGAGGCGGTGAAGTACACCACCCGCGCCTCCTCGTCGATGCGCAGGATCTCGCGGACCGTCCACTCGCCCGAGGTCACCTGCCCCTGCAACGCCCCCGTCCGCCCGTCGTACAGATACAGGTGGCCCCAGCCGTCGCGCTGCGAGTACCACAGCACCTCGTCCCCGCCGGAGAGCACCTCGACCATCGGCGCCTGCCCCTCCGCCCACTGGTTCAGCTCCACCCTCGTCGTACCGGTCTCGGTCAGCACCGTGTCCACCCTGCCGGTCGCCGGGTCGAGCCGGTTCAGCGACAGACTGCGCTGATCGCGCGGATATCCCACGAAGTACGCCGAGCCGTCACCCGCCCACCACATCCAGCGCTGGAACACCGGCGAGATCTGCGACATCGGCAGCGCCTCCGCCTCGGCCCGCACCACCGTGCCGGTCGTGACGTCACAGACGACGACCTCGGCCAGGGCGACCTTCTCGTCGCCCGTGTAAGCGAACCGCTGTATATAAAGCCGCGACGGCCCGCCATCAGCCGGCAGCGCGTCGATGAGGTGAACCCGGCGGATGCCACGCTGGTCGGTGCGGTGCGTGAGCACGCGGGTGCCGTCAGGCGACCAGACCGCGGCCGGTGGCATGCCGGGGAGACCCAGCTTGCGGATCAGGACCGAGTAGTGCCACCAGTCCGGGCCGGTGGCGTAGTCGTAGTCCTCCTGGCCGTCGCTGGTCAGCCGCCGCTCCTGGCCGTCGGCGAGGTCGCGTACCCACAGGTTGTGGTCCCGGATGAACAGCACATGCCGCCCGTCCGGCGAGGCCACCTCGTCGAATCCCGCGCCCGCGCGAGGCTGTGCGGCTTCCACCCGGTAGGTGTCCAGCGGGCACCGCCAGTACCCGTCGAAGGCAGCGAACTCCACGGCCTCCGCGTCAAGACCGATCACGATGAACGGCAGCGCCTCCGGGTCCACGTCTTGACCGGAGGCGTCGGCCAGCCCTTTGGCCAGCCGTACATGATCGAAAGCCGGACGTCTCTCTTCCCTGTCCACTCGGAAGAATCGCCGGCCCCTGCGGTACCAGAACTCGGCCCCATCACCCGTCCACATCGGCCGGACCCGGTCGCCGGTGACCAGCTTGTGCCTGTTCTGGATCACCAGCTTCTCCGCGGTCTGGTAGGCGGAGACGTCGAGTTGTCGCATGACGGTTTCCCTTCGCGAGGTCAGACGATCGCGTGCTCGCGCGGAAGTACGCCCAGGCCCCACACTCGGCGCAGAGGTCACGATCGTGCGTTCGCCCACACCCTGCGTCGTCCACCTGACACCGCCCTGACACCTCAACCGAAAGCGAAATCAGGTCATATCAGCCCCTGCACAACCACCTACGGCCACCGCAAAGCGGAAGACAGCCGAAATCGCTTCGCCCTGACCCACGTCCGCCATAACACCCAACGCGGACGCCGAAGGGCTACAGGCGGTCACTTTTCCTGCGCCTATCCCATTCTCGTGAGCGATGCAGCGGGTAGGCAGGTTCACCGGAGTCGATGGTTAGCGTCCACGGGGATGGTGTACGGCTGATCATGCCGAGCCGGTCGCTGGAGAGATCCATGTGACAAGTGACGGCCACTCCGTAATCCTTCGATCTGCTCTTTAGGACACGAAGGGGACGAAGTGACCGTCAATAACATTGTGCCTGCTCACGGCAGCTACGTCGAAGAGACCCTGTCGGCGGCGAGCCCGGACCTGCTCCGGACGATGATCCGCGAGTTCGCCCAGCGGATGATGGACGCCGAGGTCGAGCAGCTGTGCGGGGCCGGCTACGGCGAGGTCTCCAGCGAACGCACCAACTCCCGCAACGGCTACCGGCCGCGCGAGTGGGACACTCGGACCGGCACCATCGAGCTGGCGATCCCCAGATTGCGGCAGGGCTCCTACTTTCCTGAGTTCCTGCTCGACAAGCGGCGCCGGGCCGAGCGGGCGCTCACCTCGGTGGTGGCTACCAGCTACCTGCTGGGTGTCTCCACCCGCCGGGTGGAGAAGCTGGCCGAGGCGATGGGCATCACCAAGCTGTCGAGGTCGCAGGTGTCCAAGATGGCCGCCGAACTCGACGACATGGTGGCCTCCTTCCGGTCCCGGCCGCTGGATCGCGGCCCCTACACCTTCGTGTGGATCGACGCGCTGACCCAGAAGGTGCGCGAAGGCGGCCGGACGGTGAACGTGCACTGCCTGATCGCCACCGGCGTCAACGTCGACGGCCAGCGGGAGATCCTCGGCCTGGACGTCGTCTCCTCCGAGGACGGGGCGGGCTGGCTGGCGTTCCTGCGCGGCCTGGTCGCTCGGGGCCTGTCCGGCGTGGGTCTGGTCACCAGCGATTGTCACGCCGGGCTGCGGGACGCGATCGCCGCCACCTTGCCGGGCGCCTCCTGGCAGAGGTGTCGCACGCATTTCGCCCGAAACTTGGGCACGTGCGTGCCGAAGGCGGCTCAGCCGTGGGTGCACACGATGCTGCGCACCATCTTCGAGCAGCCCGACGCCGACTCCGTGCACGCCCAGCACCGGCATGTCGTGGAGGTGTTGGAGGCCAAGTACCCCAAGGCCGCGAAGCGTCTGGATGAGGCCGCGGGCGACATCCTGGCCTTCACCGCCTTCCCCAAGGCCGTCTGGCGTCAGGTGTGGTCCAACAATCCCCAGGAGCGCCTGAACAAGGAGGTGCGCAGGAGGACCGATGTGGTCGGCATCTTCCCTGATCGAGACGCCATCATCCGGCTGGTCGGCGCGGTGCTGGCCGAGCAGAACGACGAATGGACCGAGCAGCGCCGCTACATGGGTGTGGAGGTCCTGGCCGAATGCCGCAAGAACGCCGACACGCCGAACGAGACAAATGATGCTAAAGTGAATATTGAGGCGATTACCGCTTAGCGGTTTTCAGCATATTCGCCGGATTACGAGTGGTCTTCTCTTACACCACGATCATGGACGCGGCCAGTCGATGGCATCCTGAGTAGTACAACTCATTGAATTGGTGCGGCTTCAGCAGCGCACCTCGACGTCCTTCTCATTACCCCTTAGCGTCACATAGGTCCCACAGATCATCGTCCTCAATGGTCAAGGATGTCGGATGATGGCGACACAGGAGCAGATCGAGGCGGCCCGACGCACGATCGAGCAGTTGCGCGACCAGCATGCCAACGACGTGCACAAGCTCATCGCCCTGCTCGAAAGCGGTGCCATGAAGGGCAGGGCGGCGGACAAGCTGATCAAGGACTGCCAAGCCTGGGAAGCAGCCTACAAAAGCGTCTTCCGCAGGGCCCTCGCGCTGGTCGACTCCACGCCTGTGAGCCCGCAGGCCAACGATCCTGCCGGAGACGCATTCCCACCCTGGAAACCGCGGCCGGACTGGCCCCCGGGGGGATTCCCCCAGTGAATCCATCCCCGAATCGAGTCGGTATCGATCCCGAACTCATGACCCAGCTGATCGGCGAGATCAAGCGCCTTGCACAGTCATGGTCGGCGGCCGATGCGCAAATCCACAGCACCTTGCGCCAGCTCGGCACCAGCCTGCCGGGGCCGGGCCTGCTGAGAGACATCGGGTTCCAAATTGGTGAGCAGGTCCCCGACCTACAGCGAAGACTGGACCTCATCGTCTCCACCCAGAAGATCGGGCTCGACAAGGGAGTGACCTGGGCTGACGAGACGCTCTGGCCGTCATCCTCACCGGCGAGCGGCGCGGCAGTCGCGAAGTCCCTTGCCGATCGGCTTCGACAGGCCCGGAGAGACGGCGAGACAGCGCCTGCCCGCGAGACACTGGACCTGCTGGAGAAGCACAAGCATGATCCCTACTTCGCTGTCGCTCTCGCCAAGGAGATGCCGCCCCGAGAGCTCAAAGCACTGCTGAAAGACCTCTACGCCAAAGACCCCTACTCCCGAGACCGCGGTTGGAAGGACCCACCGGCATCAGCTACGGATCGGCTCGCTGCGGCACTAAGCGTGACTCTCGGTACGGCTTCGCGAGGCGTGGGCAACATGAGACTGCCCAAAGGCTATGCCGACGAGCTGATCGCGTCCGAATGGACGGCGCCGGACAACGACATCATCGACAAGCTCCTGCGCTACGGCACCTTCGACGACGCGTTCCTTCGCGACATCGCCAACAAGGTCTTCGACAATGCAAGGAAGCCCTCTCCCGAACAGCAGAAAATCGTCGGCTTCGGTCCCGGGCTCGCTGCCGCCTTGGCGAGGAACCCCAAGGTCGCGCAGGACTTCTTCACCGACCCAGTACGCCGGCCGCTGGGCTTCCTGATGCGGGACAACTACTGGGGCGAAGGCAGCGGAGAACTCGGCCGAGCGATCGAGGCGGCGACGACGACCTTCCGCGATCACAGCCAGGAGGAAGGAGGCTCACGAGGCTACAAGTCGGCTTTGATCGCGTCGTGGGCGGTCCATTTCTGGGCGGACCCGAAGGTTCAGGCTCGGCTTCCCGATACGCGGCAGAACGCGGCGCGCATCTTCTCGGCCTACATGGGTGACGTTCATCGAGTGGCCAATTCCGGCGTGAGCGAACCACCGGGTGTCACCCGGCTGCCGGATACCGACATGAACCTGCCCGGCAGGCAACCCCACGGGGCCATGTTCGACCGCGACGCGCTCAAGCAGGCGATGACCTGGACCTTCACGGACACTGAAGCGCTGAAAACGGTGCTCGAAGGACATGGCGAGTACAGCATGAAGGTCATGGACGCCGAAGGCGCGGCGATACGCGAGAAGATCGATACAGCGTTCTCCCAATGGCAGAAGAGCCATCCGTCCGCGACGCAGGCCGAGCAGGATGCGTACCGTCAGCAGTTGCTCACGCAGAACATGACCACCGCTCCAAAGCAGCTGTTCGACGCGAAGATTCACACTCTCAGCAAGACGCTTTCCTTTGTCGTCGACGCCGGCAACCTGACCGGCATCAACGAGGCGGACGAGAACGATCAGCGGAGAAAGGCCTTCAATGACGCCGTCGGCAGAACACTCAAGCTCGCGCTGACGCCCGCAGGGGATGCCGTCGTCGCCGGATACGAGTTCTTGGAGGCGAACGTCAGCGATCACCTCAAGTACACCGAGGGCGACGCAGCGCGCAGCAAGGGCGAGGAAACACTGCGCAAGAGCCAGGATCTGTTCACCGCCCTGACGGCCGACGCGATGCTGCGACATGAGCTGTTCGGAAAGGCGACGACGCCAGGCTCCACTCACCCTTACGCCTTTGAAAACTACGCCAAGAGCTCCGGCGGCGACTTCCTCGTAGGCGGCAAGATCATCCCGCTCGATCAGATGAATTCGACCCAGGCCGGCGCCTACGACGAGTGGCTGAAGCATTCAGACGCTTCCGGGGTCTTCAATGAGACCGCCATATCCGTGTGGAGAGGGTTCCAGTTGAACGTACCTCCCTACCCGAAAGCAGCGGAATGAGAGTTCGGCCAAGAACCGTTTCGCTCGTGGTCGTCTTCGTGACCGCGGCGTGCTCGTCGTCTACTCCGCCTGTGGACCGAAGCCCTCTCGGCAGCGCGACCGCACCTCCCCTGGAGTGCGGAGTCGTCTCGCGCCAAGCCATCGGCCGCGCGATCGGGATGGACAACTTCTACGCCAGCGGCTCAACGTCACCGGCCCGCTTCTCACACTGCGTGGTCGCCGCTTCGCCCGGACTCTCCGACAAGGCGTCGATGACCATCGAGCTGCACGACCCGTCCCCCTCCACCGTGGAAAGCCTTGAATACACGAAAGCCAAGGACGGCGGCGCGGACCTACCCGTCGGCACAGCGCCTGGCTACAGCGCGACGATAAGGGACACCGATGGGGCCGTCGTCGGAGGGAAGGCGATGGCGTGGACCCAGAGCGGCAAGAAGCTGCTGGTCGTCCAGATCGTGCGAGGCGCCCCGGGGCGCGACCATCAGGCGGATGCCGTCGAGTTCATCCGCGGGCTAAGGCCACTGTTGCTGACCTGACCCCCACCGATGAATTTCACCATCAGGGTAGGTCTACCTCTGTGCACGGCAAGTCACCGCAATGATCAATGGGGGAACCCATGAGCGCCAACGCACTTCCGCCCGTCGTAGACGCCGACACCTGGCAGCGTGAGCTGGACGAGCTGCGTGCCCGGGAGAAGGCCGCGACCCGGGAACTCGATGCCATCGCCGCGCAGCGGCGCCGTCTGCCCATGGTGCGGATGCCCGACTACATCCTGGAGGGCGAGAACGGGAAGATCCGGCTATCGGACATCTTCGACGGCAAGACGCAGCTGATCGTCTACAACCACATGTGGTTCCCGGACAGCGAATGGCAGTGTTCCGGCTGTACCGGGCTCACCTCGCAGTACACCCGCCTGCACTTCCTGGACAACTACGACGCCCGGTTCGTCATCGTCACCCAGGGCCCGATCGACGAAGCACTCGCCTACAAACGGCGCGTAGGCAACCAGATGACCTGGTACTCCACGGCGAACAGCCCCTTCGGCGCCGACGTCGGCGCGGGTCCGGGTGAAGGGTTCGCGGTCAACGTGTTCCTGCGCGACGGCGACACCGTCTACCGGACCTGGCACACCAGCGGCCGGGGTACGGAGCAGATCAGCTACAGCTTCCCGCTCATCGACCTGCTGCCCTACGGACGGCAGGAGGAATGGCAGGATTCGCCCGAGGGCTGGCCGAAGTCGCCCACCTATAGCGGCTGGCCCGAATCGGAGGACATCGCCCGTCTATACGGGGCGTAGGGGGCGGTTCCACCACAGGGACAGCGACAGGGCCAAGACGATGAGGACGGCGCCGCCTGCCGCGAAGTAGGCGGCTGTGTCGACCTTCTGCCGGATGACGGTGAAGCTGCCGGGCAGCGTGTCGAGGGCGGTTTGGAGTTGGCCGGCGTTCTCGGCGCGGTGGTAGGAGCCGCCGGTCGTCTGGGCGATCTGCTTGAGGGCCGGCTCGTCGATGGTGCGGGGGTTGCGGCCGCGGTCGAAGCCACCGCGTCCGCCGCCGCCCCAGCCGAACCCGCGCCCGTCGAACTGGGAGTTGTCGCAGACCATCGGCGCCGGGTTCGTGGTGCCGAAGCCGATGGTGAAGACGCGGACGCGGCGAAGCGCCGCCTCCTGCGCGGCGATCTGCGGGTCGACGCCCTGGGTGTTGGCCCCGTCGGTGAGCACGACGATCGCGGCACCGGCGAAACCAGGGCCGGAGCCGGAGGAGACGTCCGCTCCGGTGGGGGCGACCGAGGGGTCGACTTCGGCGATCGCGTCGATCGACGCGAGCATGGCCTGACCGATCGCGGTGCCACGGGAGACGGACAGACCGTCCAGGGCCTCGATCAGCGCATCGGTGTCGTCGGTGGGCGGGACGAGCAGGCCGGCGTTTCCGGCGAACGTGACGAGGCCGATGCGCGGGCCGCCCCGCTGCGACTCGATGAACTGCGCCGCGGCCTTCCGAGCAGCGGTGATGCGGTTGGGGTCGACGTCCGTGGAGCACATGGAGCCGGACGTGTCGAGCGCGAGCAGGATCGTCGCCGAGGTGGACGGCACCGGCACGGACGCCTGTGGCCGCGCGGCTCCCACCGCCAGGAGCGCGAGTCCGGATATGAAGAGTGCCGGGGGGATCTTCCGTATCCATCGGGTACGGCTCGGCAACGCGGTGCGTACCAGAGCAAGAGAGGTGACACGGACGGCGGCCCGCCGGCGGCGGCGCCGGGCCCACTCGCGGATGGCGAAGATCAGCGGGATGGCCAAAACGGACAGCAGCGCCCACGGCCAGGAGAACGTCATTCAGATCACCCGCCCGGACCGGAGAATGGTGAGCGCGGCGCCCGCGGTGAGGAGCACCAGGGCGAGGCCGATCAGCCCGCCGGCCAGGGGCAACGGCTCGTCGGAGACGGTGAGCCGCAGGTCGATCGTGTCGGCGATCCCGTCGAGGCGCGCGGTGTCGGAGGCGGGGTGGTAGGCGCCGCCGGTGGTCTGCGCGATCAAGGTGAGGGTGTCCTGTTCGAGCGAGGTCTGCAGGTGGTAGCCGTCGACCTTGACCGTGGTCCCGGCCGTGGTGCCGACGCCGACGGTGTGGATGTGGACGTTCGCGCGCTGGGCGAGGATCGCGGCGGGTTCGACGTCGGCGCCCTGGTTCTGACCGTCGGAGAACATGACGATCGTCGCGGACGGCCAGTAGCCGATGTCGCGGCCGATGGCCACCTGTTTGCCGGTGATCGCCGAGAGTGAGGCGGTGATGGCCGTCCCCAGCGAGGTGCCGCCGGTGATCTTCAGCCGGTCGATGGCCTTGAGCGCGACGGAGTGGTCGGCATTGGGCCGGGCGGTGGTGAGCGCGCCCCGCTCGAACGCGACAACGCCGATGTCGACGCTGTCGGGCTGCGCCGCCACGAACGCGCGGGCCGCCCGTTGCGCGGCCGCCAGCCGGGTGGGCGCGACGTCGTCGGCGCCCATACTGTTGGAGACGTCGATGGCGAGGATGACGGTGCCCGCCGTCCGCGGCACCGGCACCATGGCCGCGGGTCCCGCGGTGGCGATCGCGAGAACCCCGACGCCGGTGATTGTCAGACTTATTCCGAGGTACGGCCGGCGCCCCGCCGGCACGGCGACCCCGGCCCGCGCGAGCGACGCCGCCCGGCGGCGCGACGTGACGACGGCCGCCCAGGCGAGCGCCGCCATGACGAGCAGCCCGACAACCAGCAGCAGCGGCGAGGAAAGGGTCATGGCGACCGGTCCCGGGTCCGGGTTACGACCTCGACCAGCGCCTCGACCAGGTCGCGGTTGGTGCCGACGCGATGAACGGGTACGCCGGCCCGCCGCATGCCCGCGGTGAGCCGGGCGTCGCGGGCGTCGACGGCGGCGCGGAATCGGACCCGGAACTGCGGGTCGGCGGAGTCGACGACGAGTTGCTCGCCGGTCTCGGCGTCCTCGACCACGATCAGCCCGGCTTCGGGGAGGACATCGTCGGCGAGGTCGGTGATCCGCAGGGCGACCACCTCGTGCCGCCGGGCCAGGCGCTGGAGCGAACGTTCCCAGTCGCCGTCGCCGATGAAGTCCGACAGCACGACGACAAGTGCGCGGCGGCGCGCCAGCCGTCCGGCGGCATCGAGCATCTCGGCCAGGTCGGTGGTGGTGGCGCCGCGTGCCTCGGCGGTGCGTACCAGCTCGGCGCCGATCCGCAACGCGTGGCGCCGGGAGGTGCCGGGCGGCACCACGCGCAGCACCCCCGCGTCGAACAGCAGCGCGCCGACACGGTTGCCGCCCCTGCCGAACAGCCGGGCGAGGACGAGCGCCAGCTCGGCGAGCACGTCGTGCTTGCCGCGCCCCGGTGGCCCGGCCGTCATCGACGCCGACCGGTCGAGCACGAGCCACACCGTCAGCTCGCGGTCCTCGGTGAACACCCGCAGGTGCGGCTCGTCCAGCCGCGCGGTCACGTTCCAGTCGATGTGGCGAGCGTCGTCGCCGTCGGTGTACGCCCGCAAACCGGTGAAATCTATCCCGGAACCGCGATGCGCGGTGCGGTGGGCGCCTTGGAGCCGGCCGTCGAGCCTGCGGACGACCTTCCACTCCAGGCGGAGCAGGAGCTTCTCGGGGGCGGTGGCCATGGGGTTCAGCGGTTCTGGAGGACGACGTCGGGTGCCCGGACGGCGCCGAGCACCCTGGTGATGATCGTGTCCGGGTCGACGTCGTCCGCGTGGGCCTCGTAGGACAGGACGAGGCGGTGCCGTAACACGTCGAGGGCGAGCTCGGACAGGTCGTGCGGCAGGGCGTAGTCGCGGCCGCGCAGGAACGCCAGCGCCCGCGCGCCCGTGACGAGCGCGATGGACGCGCGCGGGCTGGCGCCGTAGGTGACGTACCGCTCCAGCTCGCCCAGTCCGGCGGTCGCGGGGGACCGCGTGACAGCGACGAGCCGTACCGCGTAGTCGACGATGGCCGGATCGACGTACACCTGCTGGGCACGGGCCCGCATCGCGATCAGGTCCTCGGCCGTCACGGTCGGCTGCGGCGGCTCGGGCGGGCGCAGCGCCCGTGCGACGATCGCCTGCTCTTCCGGCTGCGTCGGATAGTCCACGACCACCTTCATCATGAACCGGTCGACCTGCGCTTCGGGCAGCGGGTAGGTGCCCTCGGACTCGATCGGGTTCTCCGTCGCCATCACCAGGAACGGCTCCGGCACCCGGAACGTCTCCCGGCCGATCGTCACCTGGTGCTCCTGCATCACCTCCAGCAGGGCGCTCTGCACCTTGGCGGGGGCGCGGTTGATCTCGTCGGCCAGCAGCAGGTTCGCGAAGACCGGGCCGAGTTCGGTACGGAACTCGCCGGAGTGCTGGTGGTAGACCCGCGTACCCACGAGGTCGGCGGGCACCAGGTCCGGCGTGAACTGGACGCGCTGGAAACTCCCGGCGATCGCCGCGGCCAGCGACTTCACCGCGAGCGTCTTGGCCAGGCCCGGCACGCCCTCCACCAGCAGATGACCGTCGGCGATCAGCGCCACGGCCATGCGCTCCAGCAGGACGTCCTGCCCGACGATCGTACGTTTGACCTCGAACAACACCTGTTCCAGCGGATGGGTCATGGCCTTCCTTCAGATCTGGGGCCCGCCCGGCGGGCCGTCGCCTTCGTCGCCGCCCAGCGCCACGCCGATCGGCACCGCGAACGCGATCCCGGCGAACGCCTCATCGCCGCCCGGATCGGCGATCGACACCACGACCCCGATGACCAGCCCGCGAGCATCCAGCAGAGGACCGCCCGAACTACCCGGATTGACCGAGGCGTCGAACTGGATGAGCCCCCTCAGATCACCCTCCTTGGACGTACGATCCAAGCCCGACACGACACCGGTGGAGACGCTGTAGGTCAGCCCGAGCGGATTGCCGATCGCCACCACCGGCGCACCCACCGAGACGGCGCCCCCGAGCGTGGCCGGAACGACGATCTCCGGCAGCTTCTCGGGCCTGAGGGTGGCGATGTCCCGCTTGGGATTCGACGACGCGACGACGGCCTTCGCCTTGGTCCCGTCCGCGAACGTCAGGGTGACGTCCTTCGCGCCTTTGACGACGTGGTGCGCCGTCAGGATCGTCCCGTCCTCGGCCGCGATCATCCCGGTCCCGAACGCCTTGCCGGCCTGAATCACCACCACGGACGGCCCGACCCGCTCGAACACCTCGGGCGTCGTCAACGTCGCACTGGGCGTCGGCGCCGCACTCGGCCCGGGCGCGGCCTCACCATCGCCTCCCCTGATGCTCCCGAGCCAGTACGCCAGCACCGCCACGACCAGAAGGGCGCCGCCCGCGACGACGAACCACCGAACCCGCCCGGCATCCTGCGGCACGCGCTCCATCGCTCCATCGTCAGCAAAATGAGCGAAAAGCGCTATAAAGCCCACCTAAGAACTCCATGAGAGCCGCTCCCGTCACGGAGACAGGCCGTGCTCCTTGGCGTAGGCGGCCAGCTGCTGATCTTCGGGCAGGCCGTTCATCATCCAGGTGTCACCGCTGCCCTTGACCACGACGATCGGGCCGTACCCCGGGCCGCGCACGTGCGCGAAGTCGCGCGTCTCGACGAACCGTGCCGTGTTCCAGGGGAAGACGAAACACCAGCCGAGGTCGTCTATGGTTTCGTCGCCATAAAAGGCCAACGGCTCCTCGGCGGTCGAGAAGCGTGCGAGACATTGCTCGGCCAGCGCTTTGGCCTGCTCGATGTCCAACGCTTTTTCCTCCCGGCTAGTTCGTGCGCAGAAATTCGATGCGGGAATACGTCTCAGGCGTCGCCCACGTGCCGGACTGACCGTCGACGAAGTATATCTTTCCACTGCGGTTCACCACGTTGAAGACGTGACCCGCGCGAGGGACTCCAGTCCGTGGATCGACGCGTATGCCGTGGACGATTCCGCGGGCGCCGTCTCCGGACCGCAGCATCTCCGATACGATCTCGTCGTAGTCTTTGACCAGGCGGAACGCCCGTCCGCCCCCGACGCTGTCGGTCACACCGCCAGGCCATTTGAACGGGTGTGCGGGATGGTACGGAACCGCAGAGATCGGCGACGAACCCCCGAGAACGCGATCCACGACCACGACACAGCTCTGGCAATTATTGCTGTATTCCCAGGCCCGCGTGGAGAACTGCGGATTAACGTTCTTGATGTCGGCGAAGTTCGCGTCGAACTCCTTCTGTTTCGCGTTACCGGCATGACGCGTGATGGTCGGATCCTGGAATGGTGAGGTCCCGCGGTGACCGCCGTTACCGAGCCCTGTGTGGAAACGGTTCGCGGTGCCCACACCCACGGTGGCGACGCTGAGCATGATGTCGGGCAGGAGCCGGCCGAACCAGCGGCTGGGATCCTTCTGCAGAGTTTCCAGATCGACGAGTGCCTTGGCGAACTCGACCGGTTGCCGTCTGGCGAACTCGGCCGTTTCTCCCGCCCCGCGCATGCGGTCCAGATACCCGGACGGGTCAGTGATCAGGCCGAGCTGCGACCAGTTCCACGCGCCCTTGATCAGCGCCCAGCCTCCCTCGTTCGCTCCCTGGACGAACGGCTCCGCGATCTTGTCGACGTACTGCTGGGCCACGTCGCCGATCTCCGGTCTTCCGAGCTTCACGCTCAGCCTGCCGACGTTGGCCGCCCAGAAGTCTCCGTACCACGCGATCCCTTTGTTGAGGAGCGAGGTCGCCTGCTCCGCGAGGTCCTCCACCGGAGAGCCGGCTCGGCTCCGTGCGCCGAGGAGAAGGGGGACCAGGCCAAGGGTGGGCACGGGTGTCTCCGATGGAGTCTCCAGGAGTTCGGCACGGCGTCGCCGGAGGTCGTCGCGCTGCTCGAGAAGCCACCCACCGGCCGTCGCGACCGCCTGCCCCGCCGCCGTGGCCAGGCCCAGCCTGGACAGCGCCGCGGAGAGCTCGCTTCCCGCGTCCTGCCAGTTTCTCCCCACGCGGCCGAATTCGGCGTCGAGCGCCTGCATGAGTTCGGGCGAGCCGCCCACGTACCCGCCGGGAGACGGCGGAGGAGCCACCGGAGCCGGGCGGAAACGCGGACGCTCGACTCCGGCCGGCTTTCCCTCGGCCGTCGCGATTCGCTCGACGTCGTCGAAGGCCCGGAGAAAGGTTTGCCGGACAATCGCGTAGCGTTCGGTCAAGCCTTGGAACATTCGCGCCGCACCGGGCCCCAGCAAGGCCCCGTCACCGAAGAGGTGAAATGTCCGCTCCAGGGCATTTCCCTGCTCTTCGGCTATTCGCGCGATGGTGACCAGCGCATGCTGGGCTTCCCCGGGAGGGACCATGAGCTCCCACCTGTTCGCGATTGTCGATGTGCTCAATAAACCACGACCGCCGCCGCGGGCGGCTCAAGTCTCGCAGGCGGTGTCGCTGCGGCATTCGCGCCGCTACGCTTTTGATGACCATGTGATGCGGCCCGACGGGCTTCCGCGGTCGTCCGGCTTCGGCCGGAGCGGATACGCCCCCACCCGCACGAGCGACTTCGTGCTGCCTGGGGGACGATCTGTGACGGCGCTGCGGCTGTCTGTGGAGAACCTGCTCGTGTCTCCGAACGAGGCCGCGTTCGCGGAGGTGATCGCCGAGCACGTGCGGGTGACGACGGGGCGCCGTGCTTCCCCGTCCGAGGTCAGGTCCTGGCAGCGGAGCCTGCCGGTCCTCGCCCGTGATCTGGCCGACGCGGGGTTGCGCAGGGTCGAGATGCTGGTGGAGTACAAGCTTCCGCTCACCAGCAGGCGGGCCGACGTGGTGCTCGCCGGTGTCCATCCGCGTACCGGCGAAGACTCCTATGTCGTCGTCGAGCTCAAGCAGTGGAGTCGTGCGGAGCCGTCCGAACTGGGTGAGCATCTGGTCATCGTGGACGGCATGCCGGGCGGGGAACAGCTTCACCCGGCCGAGCAGGTACGCCGCTACTGCGAGTACATGTGCGACTTCCTCGGAGCGCTCAACCCGAACGCCGTGCACGGAGCCGCGTACCCGCTGGTGAGTGAGAGTGTGTGCGAGCGGTCGGTCTTTCCGCTGCTCGACGAGCAGCGGGACGCCTACGAGTACGTGCGGGCGGCGGTGAACGCGAGCAAGCGGGGCGCGCCCAAGGAGGCGGTCCTGATCGTGGGCGGTCCGGGCACCGGGAAGAGCGTGATCGCCGTGGAACTGCTGGGCACCCTGAACCGGCACGGCATCCGTGCGGTGCACGCCACCGGGAGCAGGTCCTTCACGCTGACCCTGCGCGACAACGTCGAGAAGGTGAACCGCCGGGCCGCGCGCAGCTTCTCCTACTTCAACAGCTACACCCATGCGACACCGCATGACATCGACGTTCTGATCTGCGACGAAGCCCATCGCCTCCGGGAGACGTCCGACCGCCGCCGCCACTTCGACGGCCCGCGGCGGGAACGGTCTCAGGTGCAGGAGCTGATCGAGGCGGCCGCCGTACCGGTGTTCCTGCTCGATGAGCACCAACTGGTACGCCGTGGCGAGGTGGGCTCCGTTCGGCTGATCCATGACGCCGCGAACGACATGGGGGTGAGGGTTCAGCAGATCGACCTGCGCCACCAGTTCCGGTGCGGGGGTTGTCCGGAATATGTCGCCTGGGTGGAGCAGCTTCTGGGTCTGGGGTGGGAGCACGGGCCACAACAGTGGCAGTCTCTGGAGACCTTCGAGCTGTATGTCGCCCGTACTCCCGCGGACATGGAGGATTTTCTACGCGCCAGGCAGGGTGAGGGCCGCACTGCCCGGATGGCGGCCGGCTTCTGCTGGCCGTGGAGCGACCCTCTGGCTGACGGGACCTTGGTGGAGGACGTTCAGATCGGTGACTGGCGCCGCCCCTGGAACTCGCGCTCCGAGCGGGAGAAGAACGGTGTCCCTCCGTCCAGTCTCTGGGCCACCCACCCGGCGGGGTTCGGGCAGATCGGCTGCATCTACACCGCTCAGGGCTTCGAGTACGACTACGCGGGCGTCATCTTCGGAGAGGATCTGGTCTGGAGGGGCGAGGGATGGCAGGCGAACCGGCAGGCGAACAAGGATTCCCAGGTGAATGGCGCGCCCCGGTTCGGTGAGCTGGTCCGCAACACCTATCGGGTCCTGGCCACCAGGGGAATGTCCGGAGCGGTGCTGTTCTCGAAAGACCCGGAGACCAACCACATGTTCGAGCGGCTCGGCATTCCCTTGGTCAGCGGCAGGGGGTCCAGGGGGTTGCGTTGAGGGCGAGGGTTTTGAGGATGGTGCTGCGGGAGGCGGTGTTCGCGGGTGGGCAGGATTCGCGAGCCGACGCGCCTTCGTCGGTGTACTCGATCTGGAAGACAGGCTTTCCGGCGTCCAGGAAGGTGTCGAGGACTTCGCATTCGTCCCAGGCCTGGCAGCTTTCGTTCACCGCGTAGTCGAACCAGTCGACCAGCGCGTCCACCTGGTCGAGGTCGTTTTTCAGGCCTACGGACAATCCGTGGGAGTGCGCGATGTCGGCCAGTGCCTTGTTGTACGCGAGCTGGTGGGCGCCGGTCAGGGGGAAGCCGGTGTTCTTGTTCTGGAAGGCGTCCACGTTGTCGAATTCGACGGAGTCGAAGCCTGCCTGGGCGCATTTGGCGACTCTGGCCTTCATGATGGGCAGCAGGATGTCGCGCTTGCGGATGTCGAGCCATTTCTCGCCCGGCCAGTTGTCGAGGTCGTTGCCCTTCACGGAGGCCGGGAAGCTGTTCTTGTCGGGGCGCCAGTCCTCCCAGCTTCCTGCCGACACATAACAGATGGCGTGGCCACCGGCGGCGTGGATGGCGTTGACGGCCGTCTTGTTCGGGGTCACCTTGTCGGGGCCGTAGAGGTCGATGTTGTAGACGTTGGGTTTCACGCAGGCGCCTCCGGTGTACGGCACGGCGCAGAGGTTGAGGCGGATGCCGCCGACCGTTCCAGCCCCGGTGGCCGTGGGCTGCAGCTGGTACTGCCAGCGGTCCGACGTCGAGGGGACCCAGTCGGCGGGAGCCGGGCTCAGCAGGGTGGTCAGTAAGAGGGAGGTCAGGGCGAGGAGGTTCATGTCATCCCCTTTCGAAGAGGGCGTTGACCTGGGTGTTGGCCGTGGTGAGTGCGGAGGGGGCGTCCTTTTGGCCCAGCCACACCTGTTCCAGCGCGGTGCCGACGATCTCGTTGATCTGGTCGGCGTGGTCGCTCACCGGGAGCAGGAACGTGCCGTCCTTGTCGTTGGCCTGGTCGACGAAGAGCTTCACGTCGCGGCCCGCCGCCTCGTGTGCCTGGAGCGCCTTGTCCGATGAGGAGGTGATGGCGGGGAAGACGACGGCGGCCTTGGCGACGATGTCCTGGCAGGCGGCGGAGCCGAGGAACTTGACCCACTTCCAGGCGGCGTCCTTGTGCTTGGTGCCGGCGTAGATGGAGTCGGCCAGGCCGTTGATGGCGGATTTACGGCCCAGCGGGCCCTTGGGCAGCGGCGCGAAGGCGAACTTCCCCTCCTTCGCCCCCAGGTAGGTGGTGATCATCCAGGAGCCGGTGACGCCCATCGCGCCCTTGCCGGAGGCCAGGACGGCGTCGGTGCCCAGAGTGCTGGTCTTGTCGTAGGGGGCGACGTAGCCCTTTTCGATCAGGCGTCGGTACCAGGCCGCGGTTTCGGCCAGCTTGGGGTTGTCGTAGAAGTACTTGGTGCCGAACGGGTTCTTGTCGATGAAGGAGAAGCCGTTGGAGACCGCCAGGTTGGCCCAGGTGTTCTGGCCGAGGGAGCCGTCGTTGAGCTCGGGCACCATGCCGTACGTGGCGACCTTGGTCTTGTCGAAGCCCGGCTCGTCGCCCCGTTTGCCGTTCTTGTCGATGGTGAGGCGGGCTATGGCCTTCTCGTAGGTGCCGCCGTCGGCGGGGTTCCAGGTGAGGTTCGAGAGGTCTACTCCGGCCTTCTTCACCAGGTCGGTGTTGTAGATGACGGCCATGGTGTCCCAGTCCTTGGGCAGGCCGTATCTTCCGCCGTCCTTGACCCAGGATTCGGCGAGGCCGGGGCGGTACTGCGCCAGGTCCACCTTGTCGGCTTCGACCATGGGCTGGAGGTCGAGGAGCTGGCCGTTCTTGACGAACTGGGGGTAGTAGGACGCCTGCAGGGTGATGACGTCGGGGGCGCCGCCGGCGACCATCTGGGTGGTGAGGTTCTGCCAGTACTGGTCCCAGGCGTGCTGGGTGATCTTGATGGTGATGTCGGGGTTGGCCTGGGTGAAGGCGTCGGCGCACTGCCGGTAGGCGGGTTGCTGGATGTCGTCCCAGAGGCCGTAGGTGAGCGTCACCTTGCCCGGAGTCTGCTGGGCGCCGCCGCAACCGGCCGCCGCCAGCAGTGCGAGCACCAAAATGCCTCGCTTCATGATTTATCCCTTCATTCCAGAGAACTGGATCGAATCCACCAGGCGGCGGCCGAAGACGGCCACGAGCAGCAGCACGGGGATCACCGACAGCACCGAGCCGGCCATCAGGCCCGTCCAGTCGGGGTGGGTGTTGGGCGACTGCTTCAGGAAGAGGCCGAGCGCGGTGGTCAGCACGCGGGTGTCCTCGCCGGGCGCGACGAGCAGGGGCCACAGGTAGTCGTTCCAGGTCCAGACCGCGGTGGTGAGCGCGAGCGTGAACAGCGGGCCCTTGGTCATGGGCAGGACGACGCGCCAGAAGATGGTCCATTTGGTCGCGCCGTCGATCAGCGCGGCCTGCTCGACCTCGCGGGGGAAGCCGAGGAAGAACTGGCGGAGGAAGAAGACGGCGAACGGGGTCATCAGCAGGCTCGGGGCGACGAGGCCGGCCGTACTGTCGAGCAGACCCAGCTCTTTGACCAGCACGAAGTTGGGCAGCAGCGTGAAGATCGGCGGGACCATCAGCGCACCCACGAACAGGCCGAACAGGACGTCGCGCCCGAAGAAGTGCAGGCGGGCGAAGGCGTAGCCGGCCATTCCGCAGAACAAAGTCTGAAATATCGTGATCAGGCCCGTGTAGGCGATCGAGTTGCCGAGATAGCGGAAGAAGTCCAGCTCCGCACCCGATCCCCCGGCCGCCCGCGACTCCTCGGGGCTCACCAGCCCCAGAACCCTCTCAAAGTTAAACAAAGTAGGGTTTTGCGGGAAAAATCCGGAATTGTCCCCAGCCAGCTCCCTCCCAGGCGTGATCGCCGTCCTGATCATCCAGTACAGCGGGAACAGCGAGATGACGATGGCCAGGATCAGGCAGGCCCACCCGAGTGCGCGTCTCATGACAGGTCCGAGGTCGAGGCGCGCAGAAGGCGCAGTTGTACGAAGGTCAGCACGCCCAGCACGAGCACCAGCGTCAGCGCCATGGCCGAGGCGTAGCCCATCTGGAAGTTCGTGAAGGCCCGCTGGTAGATGTAGAAGTAGATCACCCGGGTGGCGTTGACCGGCCCGCCGCCCGGCTTGGTGGCGACCGCGACGGTGTCGAAGACCTGCACCGCCGTGATCAGCGAGATGACCAGCACGAACGCCAGGATCGGCCGTAGCAGCGGCAGCGTGACCTTGAAGAACAGCCGCAACTCCCCCGCGCCGTCGATCGCGCTCGCCTCGTAGATCTGTTTGGGGATCAGCAGCATCCCGGCGTAGAGCAGCAGCGCGGTGTAGCCGGTCCCGCTCCACGAGTTGATCAGCGAGATGCTCGGCAGCGCGAGGCCGGGCGAGGTCAGGAAGCCCTGGTTGTCCAGCCCGAGGCCGACGAGCAGGTGGTTGACGAAGCCGAGGTTGGCGTCGAGCAGCCACATCCACAGCAGCGCGGTGGTGACGCCCGGAACCAGCCAGGGCACCACGAGCAGCGTCCTGACCACCAGGGATCGGGTCAGCCTGTGCAGCAGCGCCGCGAGCAGCAGCCCGAGGCCAACCTGGACGACCACCGTCATGACGACGTAGAACCCGGTGACCTTCATGGCGTTCCAGAACAGCGGGTCGCCGACCAGCCGCTCGTAGTTGTCGAGGCCGACGAACTCGGGCTCCGACAGCATGTTCCAGTCGGTCATCGAGAACCAGGCGCCGCGTACCGCCGGATAGAGGTAGAACACCCCGAACCCCACCAGGACGGGAGCCAGGAAGACGAGCGCGAGCCGGCCGTCGCCCCGTTTACGTGCCGGGGGTGCGGCGTGTTTGACGGCCGCCGGCCGTACCAGCGTCGACGTCATCGGCGCCCGCCGTTCGGCGGCGGGCAGTCTGGGCCGGGCATGGGACCTCCTGGCGGGGGGATTGCGTTGGAGCCCATCATGATGACTTTCGAAAACTTGTCAATGCCTCCGGAAACGAAAGTATTGACAAGTTACTGAAGGCGCTGCGATGGTCCGGGGCATGGACTTCGACCTACTCGTCGTCGGTGACGCCAACCCGGACGTGATCGTCACCGGCGCGCCCCGGGTCCCCGCCTTCGGTCAGCGCGAAGAACTCGTCGAGGCGGGACGGCTGACGCTCGGCGGCTCCGGGGCGATCACCGCGTGCGGCGCGGCCCGGCTCGGTCTGCGGACCGCCTTCGCCGGGCGGGTGGGCGATGACGCGGCGGGCCGGTTCGTCCTGGACGAACTGGAGAAACGCGGCGTGGACGTCTCGTCCTGCGTGGTGGATCCTGACGCGGAGACGGCGCTCACGGTCGTGCTCACCGACGGGACCGACCGGGCCATTCTGACCGCCACGGGCTGCCTGGATCGGCTGACGGTCGCCGACATTCCGGACGGTCTGCGGGCCGCCCATGTGCACGTCTCATCCTATTTTCTGCAGCCGGGGCTGGGCTCGGGGCTGGCGGAGTACTTCCGCACGGTCGCGTCCACGACCTCGCTCGACACCAACGACGACCCGTCCGGCCAGTGGAAGGGCCTGGACGAACTGCTCGCCGTCACCGACTATTTCCTGCCGAACGACCGCGAGGCGCTCGCCGTCACCGGCGCCGCGACCGTGGAGGAAGCGGCGGCCGAGCTCGCCAGGATCACGACGCCGGTGATCAAGTGCGGCGCCGAGGGCGCCCTCGCCGTGCACGACGGCGCCGTGATCCGCGTCCCCGCCACACCGGCCCGGGTCGTGGACACCGTGGGCGCCGGAGACAGCTTCAACGCGGGCTTCCTCGCCGCGCGGGCGAACGGCCTCGCCGTACGGCGGAGCCTGGCCGTGGCCGCGAAGGCGGGAACCCTCTCGACCCGAGCCGCGGGGGGCACAGCGGCGCAGCCCACCTGGGAGGAAGCCACTTCATGAAGATTGTTTTCGTCGGCGCGGGCAGCGTCGTGTTCACGCAGGGCCTGCTGGCCGACCTGATGGCCTTTCCGGAGCTCAAAGACGCCCATATCGCCCTGCACGACATCGACGCCGAGCGTCTGGAGGTGGCCGAGGCGGTCGCGCGGCACGTCGGGGTCACCAACCTCAGCGCGAGCCTCGACAGGAAGTACGCGCTGGAGAACGCCGACTTCGTGATCAACATGATCCAGGTCGGCGGGCACGCGGCGACCGTGACCGACTTCGAGATCCCCGCCCGCTACGGCCTGCGCCAGACCATCGCCGACACCATCGGGGTCGGCGGGGTGTTCCGCGCGCTGCGCACGTTCCCCGTGCTCGACGCCCTGGCCGCCGACATGAACGCGGTCTGCCCCGACGCCTGGCTGCTGAACTACACCAACCCGATGGCCATGAACGTCTGGTACCTGTCCGGCAAGGTGCGCAACGTCGTCGGATTGTGCCACTCGGTCTACTGGACCATGCACGATCTGGCCGCGCTGGTCGGCGTGCCGTACGAGGAGGTCACCTACCTCGCCGCGGGCGTCAACCACCAGGCCTGGGTGCTGCGCTTCGAGCGTGACGGCGAGAACCTCTACGACCGGCTCGACGTACGCGACCCCGAGCTGAGCCGGCGGGTCCGGGTGGAGATGTTCCGCCGGTTCGGCTACTACCCGACCGAGACCAGCGAGCATTCCGCCGAGTACCTGCCGTGGCTGCTCAGGCACGACAGCGAGATCGAACGGCTGCGCATCCCGGTCGGCGACTATGTCCGCATCAGTGCGGAGAACCTCGCGGAATACGGGCGCACCCGCGACGCCGTACAGCATGGGCGGGCCCTGACCGTCGAGGGCACGAACGAGTACGCCCCGCAGATCATCCACAGCATCGCGACCGGCACGCCACGGATCGTCTACGGCAACGTCGTCAACGACGGCCTCATCTCCAACCTGCCCGCGGGCAGCGTGGTCGAGGTTCCGTGCGCGGTCGACGGCGGCGGCGTGCGGCCGACCAGGGTGGGCGCGCTGCCGCCGCAGTGCGCGGCGCTCAACCAGGCCTATGTCAGCGTCGCGGAACTGACCGTCCGTGCCGCGCTGGAAGGGCGTCCCGATCATGTACGGCATGCCGTCATGGTCGACCCCAACGCCTCGGCGACCCTGCCGCTGGCGGACATCTCCCGCATGTGCGACGACCTGACCCGGGCGCACTGGGACCTGCTGCCCGACTCCCTACGCCAGCTGAACCTCTAGCCCGCCCGCCCGCAACGACTCCACGACCACGGGATCGGCCTGCTCACCGGTGATGAGCAGGTCGACGCCGTTCAGCGGGCAGATCGGGGCCATCTCGATCACGCCGAGCTTCGTGGAGTCGGCGACCATGATCCGCCGGGCGCCCGCCTTGAGCATGCGCTGCTTCATCTCCGCGTCGGGCAGGTTGACGTTGGTGAACCCGCCCTCCGGGTGCACCCCGCCGCAGCCGAGGAAGACCTTGGCCGCCCGCACGCCCTCCAGGAGCTTGCTCGCCAGCGGGTCCACCAGCGAATGCTGGGCCCGGCGCAGGCTGCCGCCGGTCACGATGATCGCGAACCGCGGGAGCGCGGGCTCCAGCTCCAGCGCGGTACGCAGCCCGTTGGTGAACACCGTCACGTCGGTCAGATCGGTACGGGCCACCATCTCCCTGGCCACGTACGTGGTCGTGGTGCCTGCGCCCATGAGCACGCTGTCACCGGAGCGCACCAGGTGGGCGGCGAGCTTGGCGATGTGAGCCTTCTCGACGGCGGCGGCGCCGAGTGACTGCTCGAACGATGGTTCGCCCGGGGCCGCCGGTGGGCCCGCCGCCACCGCTCCGCCGCGGACCCGTCGTACCTTGCCGTGCTCTTCGAGCGCGTCGAGGTCCGCGCGGACGGTCACGCTCGACACGCCGAACGCCTCGGCGAGCTCGGCCACCCGCGCGAACTCCTGCTCCATGAGCAGGCCGAGCATGCGCTCGCGCCGCACCTCCGTGGGCACGGGCTCGGTCATCGGCGCACCCCTTCCGGCATGAGGTCGCCGTGGGCGTCGATCAGCTCGTCGCACAGCGCCTCGATGGCGTGTAGCGGCAGCGTCGCGGCGGTGTTGGGGTCGACCATCGCGGCGTGGTGGACGTGCCGCCTTTCGCCGTCGAGTACGGCCCGCACGGTCAGCTCCACCACGTTCTGGAAGGTCCGGTTGAGCGCGACGAGCTGGACCGGGAGCTCGCCGATCCGCTTGGGGTGGATGCCGGTGGCGTCGACCAGGGCCGGGACCTCCACGCAGGCCTCGCGCGGCAGGTTCTCGATGAGGCCCTCGTTCGGGACGTTGACGTAGACCTCCTTGGGCTGGCCGGTCAGCATGGCCAGCATCGCCACGGAGGCGGGCTCGGGGTGGTGCCAGCGCACCAGCAGCGAACGTCCCGCCGACAGCGCGCGCCTGGTCTCCTCGTATCGGTGCAGGGACTGGCCGCTGCGCCTCAGGTACTCCTCGACCTGGACGCCGAGCCGCGAGGTCTCGTCCTTGTGCCGCATGAACCAGGGGAAGTACTCGGCCGCGTGCTCGCTCGACTCCGTCGGGAAATATCCGAAACGCCGGTAGATCTCCACGCGGACATGCTGATCGTCGGCGGCCAGGGCGGCGTCGAGCTCCGGATAGAGCGAGCGCCCTTCCGCCTCGAACCGCAGCACGAACGACTGGTGATTGAGCCCCGCGGTGACGAACTCGACCTCGTCAAGCCCTCTTCCCACCAGGTCGGCAAGATAGAGGTGGGTGTCGCAGACCGAGTGGCAGGAGCCGGCGAACCGGGTGAAACCCGTGGCGAGCTGCACCGCCAGACCGGTCATGGCCATCGGATCACTGCAGCTCAGCAGCCACGCCTCGGGGCACAGCTCGGCCATCTCGTGACCCAGCTCGACGAACGTCGGGATGCCGCGCAGACCGCGGAAGATGCCGCCTATGCCGATGGTGTCGCCTATGGTCTGGCGCAGGCCGTACCGGTGGGGGATCTCGAAGTCCTTGAGCGTGGCCTCGAACCCGCCCACGTCTATGGCCGCCACCACGAAATCCGCCCCAGCCAGCGCCCGCCGCCGCTCGGCACTCACGCTGATCACGGCCCGCGCGTCCGCCTCGGCATCCAGCGACCTGACCAGCGCCTCCGCCGTCGCCCTCAGCCCAGGGTCGGCATCATGAAGCACGACCTCGAGTTGCCCGCGAAGGGCCGGGGTGAGCAGCAGATCAGAGAGCACGCGCCGAACCAGCTCAACGTCGCCCAGCCCGACGAGAACGATCCGTCGCATCGCCCACCTCCTGTGCTGAGCAATCTAGACGACCCCCACGCCTTCACGGTACGGCTCGCTACCCGAGCTGGTCGCGTACCCCCTGGATGAAGTCCCACCATCCGCCCCGGAAGCCGTGCCGCTTCAGCGTGAGCTGGAGGGTGCGCTTCAGCGGATGGGGCGACAGCATGATCGCCTCGTTCCGCATGGCCAGCCGGGTGAGCTGACCGGGTGTGGGCGGCTGGTTGCTCTTCTGGGCGTTGCAGGGCCGGTGCGCGGGGGCGAGGTTCCAGATCGCGTCCAGGTCGATGGCGGGCATGAGGCGCCTGAACGAGTACGGGAACACGTGGTCGACCGCGATCTCGTCGACGCCGGGGATAAGCGGATCACCGCAGATGCCGCAGCGGCCATGCTGGAACCCGATGACGGCTTCGGTGACTCCGGCGACCGGGCGCCGCCGTTCCTTGTCGGTGATCCGCAGCGTCTGCAGATCGACCGCGACCCCCTCCTCGACCAGGCTTCTGCCCACGCCCGCGGCGAACGACATCTCGACGATGCTCCACCGCGCCGCCAGCTCCGCCCGCAAGCTCGGTCGCTGCTCGGACAGCGCGACCTCGAGAAGCGGCCCCGTCAGCCTGACCACCCGCTCGCGAGCAGACCCCGTGACTTCATAGAAGCGATGAGGCACCTCGGCGCCGCCGTCACCGCGCAGCCGGTGAAACTTCCGCATCACCATGGCGGGCATCGACTTCATCGCCGCGGCCAGCAGCTTCTCCGTAGGCGCGCCGAGCTGCATGGACTCGGCCGCCTCCTCCCGAGCCACCGCCAGGAAGTCCGCCCCGGCGGCCACGACCTTGGGTGACGCCTGCGGCGCCTGGGCCAGATGCTCCACCAGACTCATCGCGTACGGCCCGGCCAGATCCTTGAGCAGGATGTCGCCACGCCCTTCGGCCGCGGCCCCCAGCAAAGCCTCACCCAGGGCGAACTTGTAGGTACGCACGTTGGCGCCCATGAGCACCGCCAGCCGCCATGAGGTTCGGGCGGTCGGCTCCTCGCGGAAGAACTCCACAGTCATCCCGACATACCAGCCTTGATCACGATATTTGATCGTTTCAGGGTAGTTCGCGATCACCGAGGATTGTCACTGCGACTCGGTAGGCTCGCGCGTCATGGGCAAGCTGGTGCGGGACAACATCCCGGAGATCATCCGACAGAACGGCGGCGAGCCGGCCGTTCGCGTGCTCGGCCCGGCGGAGTATCGCCGGGCTCTGGTGGAGAAGCTGTTCGAGGAGTCCGCCGAACTGCGTGACGCCTCGGCCGGGGAGGTCGCCGGGGAGATCGCGGATGTGTACGAGGTGCTGCGGGCCATCGCCACCGCCGACGGGCATGACTGGGACATGATCGAGAAGGTGGCCGCCGCCAAGCGTGCGGAGCGGGGGGCGTTCCGGGATCGGCTCTACCTGGCGTGACGCCTTGACAGGTGTACGCGGGAGTACGGGTTGGGTAGTGTCCCGGTCGTGCGCCCAGACATTCGACGACTGGCAGCCGCAGCAGCGCTCGTTTCCCTTATCGGGGTAACGGGCTGTTCAGGGGATCCTGCGAAACCCGGTTTGGATGAGGCCGCGAAACTGCTGGTCGCGGAAGGCGACCGGATACTCGCCTCTCAGGACCTGGCCTCCTCGGGTTCGGCCGCTGCCACGGAACGAGCGGATCGCGACAGCGAAGTGGGATGCCTGAAAGGTCAGATCCAGCGATTCTTCCGTGCCGAGGGCGATTTCAAGGACCCGCCCTATGTGCCCGCGCCGAGCAACGCCGTAGGCCTGATGGCGAGTGCGCTACGGCTGCGTAGTTACGAAGTGGTTGTGGATAAGTCGGATCTTGGTGATGAAAATCTGGGGACCGCGGTATTGCGGCACCCGACCACCGGGATCACCTTCCTGATTGCCGTGCGTACCGCGCAGAAACCCAACATCATGATCGTCGGCAAGACCAGCTGCTACGAACGCAGTGGATGACCTCAGTCTCAGATGGTCAGCTGAGCTGCCTCGGTACGCGCGAGCTGGGCTTGCTTGCGCAGGCGGTCGGCAGTGGACGCGCAACTCTCCCGTAGCAGGTCGATCTCGCGATGCAGCTGGGCGGCCCGAGAGGTGAAGCGGTCCGAGGACGGCCCCTTCCAGAAGGTTTCGACTTCCCGAGGCCGTGCCAGAGCGCCGGAGAAAACCTTGTCCAGGTCTTCGGCGTACTGGATGAACGCGGTCGCGAGCAGTTCTTTTTCCGCGGCCTGTCGAAGCAGCTCACTTTGGCTGGGGATGGTCATTTCTCATCCTCCCCGCTGTTCCAGGGCCTTGAGCAAGGCATCGTAGAGCCGACCGCGGAACGCCATGCGAACCTCGTTCTCCTGAGCCGCCGTCAATGGTTTCTGGCCGTGCTGCGTCAGTGAATCCTGCACCCACTCAGCCTGCCGCGCAACAATGCCATCCGCAACGGTTTCCGCCGTGGCCGGAGTCTTCTTGTCGAGATAGTCGGTAATCGCCTCTTTCACACCATCTTTCGCCGCGTCCAGGCCGATGTCGCGGCCGGTGGCTGTCGCAGGGTTTTGGATGGGCCAGTATTTGTTGGAAAGCCATGAAACAGGCAGCAACGCCACCCCCGCCACCCAATCCGCATACTCGTCGTCAGCCCACTCCGCATACGTGGTCCCGCTCAACATCAGGTTCGCCGCTCCCCCGGCCAGCGCCGCACGGGACGTGTACTGGTCCTGGGTGGCCTCGTCGCCGAAGGGGCGGAAGCGGCCGATGTCGAGGCTCAACGTGTAGTCCTGGGAGGCTTTCATCAGCAGCTTCGCCGCGTCCGCGTCCTGCATCAGGACGCCTGCGAAGCGGGAGGCGTCGTCGGGGGTGAGGGTGTCCCAGGGGGTCGTGGGGTAGATGGCGGTCAGTTCGGGTGAGTCGCGTTTGGACTGGGCGCGGGCCAGCTGGTCCAGGTAGGGGCCTATGTTTCTGGCCAGGGTTTCGCTGATCGGCGAGTCTCTCCAGATGCCCCAGTCGGTGGAGATCCACGGGCTGTTCTCGGCGCCCAGAGTGCGGATGATGTTGAACATCGCCTGGTCGCGGTGGGGGCCCTGGGTCAAGGCCTGGTTCAGGGTGGCGGCCAGCTTGATCTGGAGGCCGTCTATGCCGCTGAGCTGGACGCGCTGGGGGTGCAGCAGCCATCCTGCGGCGTTCTTGTCGGTGGCCAGCAACGACTGCAGGGCGGCGGGGTCGTGGGCGTAGGCGTCGATCAGGGCGTTCAGGTTCCAGTTGGGGCTGGTGGGGAGGTCGGCGGCCAAGGGGCGGCCCAGGACTCTGGTGGCCACCTGGTTCAGGAGTCCGCTTGACGGGCGGGACAGCGTGATCAGTGCGGTCAGGACGCCTGGCTGGGTGGTTTTGAGGAAGGCGGCCAGCCATTTCGCGTCGAGGCGGCCGGCTCGTTCGGCGTTCGCGTACGCCTGGGCCAGCGGACCCAGGCCGCTCTGCTGGAGGACGCCGGGAGGCAGGCCCTTGTCCATGGCCGGGCCCCTGTTCTTCATCCAGAGCATGAACAACGCGCGGAACCTGTCGGGGCCGAGGGCGTTCAGCAGGGCGGCGGCGTAGGCGGGGTCGGTCAGGTGGGATTTCGCGGCGGCTGCTGCCGCGGTGACCGCGCGCCAGGTCTCCACCGTGTGGTCGAGTTCGAGGTTGTTCAGGGCGTCGGCTATGCGGCGGCCGTCGGCCGTGCCCTGGCGGGCCGCCTCCGTCTCGCTGATGAAAGGCAGGGATCCGCTCAGCAGGCCGGTGCCGGGGACCATTTGCCGGAGCGTGTCCACGCGCCATTTCAGATCGCGCTGGGTCTCGTCGAGAAAGGCCCAGGATTGGTGCATGGCCGTGGCGCCGGAAGGGCCGGTCCAGGAGGGGCCGGCTTCGGCGATGGCCGCTTCCAGGCCGGGCCTGGCGCGGCCCAGAACGGCCTGGCCCCCGGCCATTTCCCGCATCAGTTGTTCCGCCCGGCGGGGGTCGATCCCGACGAACTCCCCCATGGCCCCTCCCCGAGGCTGTGGCTACAAGGGAGGAGTCAAGCACACCGTCAGAGCACGGTAAATGCCAACTGATACACGGCCGATACACGGGCACTACGGGGCGGATGAACGCGGGGCCCAGAGTGTCCGGCATGAAGAAGCGACTGGCCGTCTGCGGCCTGCTGGGGCTGGCGCTGCTGGCGGGGTGCGGTGCAGAGAGTACGGCTGCCGCCCCGGAATCCGGGGGGAAGGACAAACGGCACGAGCGGGAAACACTGATCGCGGACTGCATGAAGCAGAAGGGCTTCAAATATGTGATCCACGTGCCGCCGTTCAAACAGTCCGACCTTCAGAAGCGGGTGGCGAGCGGCGACTACGCGAGTTTGAAGGAGGTCCGCTCCAAGCATGGGTACGGGGCCTTTTCCCGGTTCGTCTACAAAGACGAGGGGGGCGAGCCGGAGAGGAAGGATCCCAACGAGGCCGTCAAGGCGGGGTTGGACAAGGGGCAGCGGGAGGCGTACGAGCTGCAGGTGAAGACCTGCTACACCACCGCGGTCAAGCAGGTCTTCGGGTTCGAGGTGAAGTCCTTGGCCGACTTCTCGGACCTGACGGCCAAGGAGATCGAGAGGGTGGACAGGGAGCTCAACGGCGACGCCAAGCTCAACGAGCTGGCCGGGCCGTTCGCGCAGTGCCTGACCGGCAAGGGGGAGAAGGTCAGCTCCAGCAAGCCTCTCGACCTGGTCAACAGGGGTCCGATGGAGTGGGAGGAACTGGTCGCGAAGCAGAAGGAGCCCTCGGCGGCGCAGGCGCGGCCGTACCTGACGAGAGAGATCAAGTCGGCGCTGACCGACCTGGAGTGCGGCAAGGAGTTCTATGCCGCCTTCAACCCTCTGAGCACGCGGCTCAACTCCGAGGCGCGGATGAAGTTCGGCTTCCTTCCGCAGTCGTGAGAAAGAAGAAGCTGCTGCTGGTCGTGCTGGCCGGCGTCGTCGTGGTCGCGGGGGCCGGCTGGGGGGTGAGCACGCGGCTGCGCTCGCCGGCGGACGAGGCCGCGCTGCGCACGCCGCCCAAGCCCTCGCTGGTCACCGCACTGGTGGAGCGCCGCAAGCTGGTCAGCACCGTGGTCGTCGCGGGCACTCTGGAGTACGGCTCGCCACAGCCGATCATGCTGGCCGGAGTCGTCGGCGGCAGCGAGACGCTGCAGCGCGCCACCCGTGTCCCACGGCCGGGCAAGGTCAGGGACGGCGGGACGCTCATGGAGGTGAACGGCCGCCCGGTCTTCGCCTTCACCGGCAAGGTGCCGATGCACCGCACGCTGGCACCGGGTACCAAAGGCGACGATGTCCGGCAGTTGCAGCGGGCGCTGCGGGTGCGGGTGTCGGGGGTGTTCGATCCGGCCACGGTCGCGGCGGTGACGCGCTTCTACGCCAAGAAGGGGTACGCGGCGCAGCAGCCCACGATCGAGGCCAGGCAGCGGCGTGACGAACTTCGCCGGGCCGTACAGACTGCTCAGGAAGTGCTGGCCGACCAGCGCAAGGCGCTGGAGCAGGGGCGGGACGTGGGGCCGCTCAAGCTCAAGCTGGCCAACGCCAAGCAGGACCTCCGGGATGCCGGCCGGGCTCTGGACGAGGCGGCCCACTTCACCCCCGAGGACGCGGCCAAGGTGGAGGCGGCAGAGGCCGCCGTACGGACGGCTGAGGAGAAGCTGCTGGAGGCCGAGCAGGAGGCGAACCGGCCGGAGCCCAGCCCCACGCCGACCCCGTCGGACGGCAGGCTGAAGGAGCTGCGCGTCGCCAACGCGCGCGCCGACCTGGACGCCGCGCACCGGGCGCTCGACCGCGTCCGGGTGGAGGCGGAGCAGGCGCGCGAGCGGCGGCTGACCGAGGCGCGCAAGGCGGTACGGCTCGCCCGCGAGGCCCTCGCCACGGCCGGCCAGGCGTTGCGGCAGGCCAGGCAGCTGTCCCCGGTCAAGCTCAAGGTGGCAGGGGCGCAGAAGGACCTGGCCGCGGCCAGGGCGATCCTCGCGGAGTACACGCTCACCTACGGCACGACCGTTCCCGCCGGCGAGGTGGTGTTCCTGCCGAAACTGCCGGCCCGGCTGCACAAGGCGGCGGTCAAGGCGGGCGGGGTGGTGGACAAGGCGTTCGCCACGGTGACGAGCTCGACGTTCGTGGTGTCCGGCTCGGTCGAGACGGCGGAGGCGAAGTTGTTGAAGCGCGGGCTGGCGGCGGTCATCGAGACCGAGGCGGGCAAGGCCATTCCCGCCACCGTCAGCTCGGTAGGAGCGGGCAAGGCCAAGCTCGGCTCGGAGGCGGTGCTGATCACGCCCAGGTCGATGGCCGGGCTCAAGGGCCTGTCCGGCGCGGGCGTCACCGTGCGGGTGACGGTCGGCGCGACGCGGGAGAAGGTCCTGTCGGTGCCGGTCGCGGCCGTGGTCACGGCGGCGGACGGCCGGCCCCGGGTGCAGGTCGAGGTCGGTAAGGACCGCACGAAGGAGGTCGAGGTACGCACCGGGCTGACCGCCGACGGCGACGTCGAGGTGACCGGCGAGCTCAAGGAGGGCGACCGGGTGGTGGTCGGCGGTGCCTGAGGCGGTGCCTGAGCCGGTGATCGAGCTGACCGGGCTGACCAAGGAGTTCCCCACCGACCCGCCGGTGCTCGGGCTGTCGGAGGTGTCGCTGCGCGTGGGCGCGGCCGACTACGTGGCGGTGGTCGGCCCGTCCGGATCCGGCAAGTCGACGCTGCTGAACGTGCTGGGCATGCTGGACCGCCCCACCTCGGGCAGCTACCGGCTGGACGGCATCGAGACCACGTCGATGCCCGACAGCGCGCGGACCAGACTGCGCGGCAGCCGTATCGGCTTCGTCTTCCAGTCCTTCCATCTGCTCGCGCACCGCAGCGTGGTGGAGAACGTCATGCTGGCCGAGGTGTACGGCGGGCGCGACCGCAAGAACCGCAGAGCCCGCGCCCTGGAACAACTGGACCGGGTCGGCCTCTCCCACCGGGTCGACTTCCCGCCCGAACGGCTGTCCGGCGGCGAACGCCAGCGCGCCGCCATCGCCCGCGCCCTGCTCGGCGAGCCCTCGCTGCTGCTGTGCGACGAGCCGACCGGCGCTCTTGACAGCAAGAACACCGAGGGCGTGCTCGCCCTGTTCGACGACCTGTGCGCGCAGGGGATGACGATCGTCGTCATCACCCACGAGAACGAGGTGAGCGGCCGGGCTCGACGCCGGCTGCGGATCACGGACGGAGTGCTCAGTGAAGATCCTTGACCTGTGGGCCGAGGCGGCGGCCGGCCTGCTGGCCCGTCCCGTCCGCTCGGCGCTGACCGCTTTGGGGACCGTGCTGGGCATCGCCACCCTCGTCATCACGCTGGGCACCGCCGCCACCGCCGGCAACCAGATCGTCGGCCGCTTCGACGAGCTGACCGCGACCTCCGTCACCGTGGACGTCCCGGGCGACGACCATCCGCTGGTCGGGTGGGGCGACGTGGAAGAGGTGACGCGCCTGCGCGGGGTGACCTCGGCCGCCGCGGTGGCCGAGGCCAAGGAGAGCGCCAACATCAGCGTCCGGGCCAACGAACTCGTCGATCCCAGCCGGATGACCGAGCTGACGCTGACCGTGGTCGCCAGCAGTCCCGGTCTGCCCGCCGCGGTCAAGGGCCGCATGGTCCAGGGCCGGTACTTCGACGCCGGGCATCTGGCCCGCGGGGACAAGGTGGTGGTGCTGGGCGAGCGGGCGGCGCAACTGCTCGGGGTGACACGGCTCGACCGCGCTCCGGCCGTGTTCATCGGTACGCACGCTTACACCGTCATCGGGGTGCTCGGCGACCTGCGGCGGGAGAAGAGCCTGGGCAGCGCGGTCCTGCTGCCGCCCACCATCGGCCAGCGCTTCGGCCTGCGCGAGGTGACCCGCGTGCTGATCAACACCAGCATCGGCGCGGCCGACCTGATCGCGAAGCAGGCACCGCTCGCGCTCAGCCCCGGCAACGCGGCCATGCTGCAGGTGACCGCCCCGCAGAGCCCGACCAGGGCACGCGACGGGGTCGAGAACGACGTCAACGCGCTCTTCCTGATCCTCGGCCTGGTCTCGCTCGTCGTGGGCGCGGTCGGCATCGCGAACGTCACGCTGGTCACGGTCATGGAGCGCGTCACCGAGATCGGCCTGCGCCGCGCGCTGGGCGCGGCCCGCCGCCATGTCGCCGCCCAGTTCCTGCTGGAGTCATCGCTGACCGGCCTGACGGGCGGCGTGGTCGGCGCGTCCGTGGGGGTGGTGGCGATCGTGGTGATCTGCGCGATCAAGCAATGGACCCCCGTGCTGGACGTACGGCTGGCCGTCGTGGCACCGGTCGCAGGCGCCCTGGTAGGCCTCCTGGCCGGCCTCTACCCAGCCCTGCGCGCCGCCCGAATGGAACCCGTAGACGCCCTACGCTGACACCGCGACGGGGGATCAGGGGTGGGGGTGGGTTAGGCGGAGGCGGAGCCAGGTGGTGAGGCGGGCGTCGGGGGTGGAGAGGTCGTAACCGGAGGATTCCAGGCGCCGCAGCCGGTAGCGGAGGGTGTTGGGGTGGACGGCCAAGGTCGCGGCGGCGGCGCGGATGTCGCCGTGGGCCTCCAGCCAGGCCGTGACCGTCTCCTCGCCCGAAGGCGGGGTGAAGGTGTGGAGCAGGAGGTCCGGGTGGGCGGACAGCAGGGATTGGAGTTCGATGAGGGCGGCGGCGGGCCGTACCTCGTCGATGGTGGCCACCCGCGCGCCCGAGGAACGCAGCACGGTGAGCACCAGGTCGGCGTGGCGCAGGGAGACGGTCAGGGTGTCGGCCGTCGCGAGGGAGCCCACGGCGGCGGTCAGGTGGTGGCGGGGGGCCAGGCGGCGGGCCAGGTCGGCGGCGGTGTCGCGGGCGGTGCGGAGGTCGGGCGCCGGCAGGAGGCAGTAGACGGTGTGGTCGCGCAGGACGCACGCGGCCGAGCGGCGGTAGGCGTCCAGGTAGGTGGCCACGGCGTCGAGCAGGTGCTCGGGCTGGCCCTGTGAGGTGATGGCCAGGACCGCCAGGCCGGTACGGGGCAGGCCCAGGCGTCGGCAGGCGGCGGCGTCGCCGTCCAGGGCGTCGCCGACCAGGCGGCCGCGGCGTTCGCGGTCGGCGTCGCGGGCGGTGCGGGCCCTCAGCAGGTGGGCCCCGGCCAGGCGGGCGAACTCCTCCGCGAGCACGAGGCGCTCTTCCGGCAGTCGCTCGTGGCCTTCGAGTATCCAGAGCATGCCGAGCGGCTCGGGTCCGCTGCGGATGCCCACGCCGATGCGCCAGACGCGCTGCTCCGGGTGGTCGAACGGCTCGCCGGTGTGAAAGCGCAGCGCCTGCTGGGTGGTCAGGAGCAGGCGGCGGGTCTCGCGCGGCGCGTTGGAGGCGGGCACGGATTTGGTGAGGATGACCTGGCGCTGGAGTTCGTCGTTGACCTGGCCGGGCACGGCGGAGTACGCCAGCAGACGCCATTCGGTGTCCAGGATGCCCACGGGCCGGTCGAACGTCTCGGCGATGACGTTGACCAGCGCGTTCAGGTCGCCGAGCGGCACGCTGCCGAGGTCACGGCCCGGGGCTTCGAGCAGGCCCGGGGCGGAGATCAGGCTGTCACCGAGCAGCACGGCGTCCTCGACCATCGTGTGCAGGAGGCTCCACGGCATCTGCGTGTGCAGCGCGACCAGGGCGATCCCGGCCGCGCGGGCGGCGGGCGCCAGCCGTTTCGCGGCGGCCGCGTCGGCGCGCACCACCGCCGCCGCGGCGCCGGTCAGGCCGTGTAGCGTCGCCTCGGCGTCCGGCGAGCCGGCGGTCAGGCCGACGAGCAGGACCAGCGTTCCCGGGCGGGGCGCATCGCCGAGCACCGGGTCCAGGATGGCGGGCCCCGACACCGGCACGTCCGCGCCGTGCGGCGCCTCGACGACCGTGACGTACTGCGGGCCGATCCGCTCGATCACCTGGGCGAGCGACGGCTCCAGATATTCGACCTGCTCCATCCTTGAAGTATCGGCCAAGGAAGGGGATGCCTCATCGTCGGATCGGCCAAATGTTTATCCCGTTGGCGGGCGCGGGCCGCGTGCCTAGGATCGGTGACCATGGTCACCAAGCGCGCTGAACTGCTCGTCCATCAGCTCGACATCGCCTGGGCGCTGTTCGAGTACCACCTTGACGGGCTCGACGACGAGGCGGCGCTCTGGGAGCCGGCCACCCACAGCTGGAACGTCCGGCTCGGCGCGGACGGGCGCTGGATGGCCGACTGGGCCGACAGCGAGCCGGACCCCGTGCCGGCGATGTCGGCCGGCTGGGTGATGTGGCACATGGGCTACTGGTGGACGACCACGCTGGGCCACTGCTTCGGTGACGGCGCGCCCGAGCGCGAGGAGATCGTGTGGCCGGGCGGCGCCGCCGCGGCGGCCGAGTGGCTGCGCGGGCTCAAGGACGCCTGGCGCGAAGGGCTGCTCGGGCTCACCGACGCCGAACTCGACTCCGGCGACAAGGTCGCGAAGCTGCCCTGGGGGCAGGGCCAGACGATGGCGGGCGTCGCCGGATGGCTGATCGTGGAGCTGACGAAGAACGTCGCGGAAGTGGGGTACGTCCGCATCCTGCGCGCGGCTAGCTGACGCCGCCCCGGCGGGCGATCAGCTGCTCCACGCCGTCGAGCAGCAGGTTGAGGCCGAACAGGAAGTCGTCGTCGTCCACCCAGCCCTCGGCGCCGGAGAAGACGCCGCCGCGCACGGCGGCCGACAGGGCGGGGTAGGTCGCCGGGTCGAGGACCTCGGCGAGCGCGGCGCCGAACTCGTCGGCGCCGGAGATCCCGGCCTTCTCGTACGCGGGATCGCCGGCCCCGTAGACCACGGCGGCGTCGGTCAGCGCGTACCCGGTCAGGGTGCTGGCCACGTTGATCCGCTCACCGTCGTCCAGCCCGGTGCCGTCGAGGGCGGCCAGCAGGCGGTCGAGCCAGAGCAGCCGGCGCGGGCCCATCGGCGGCACGAACGGGCTGATCGCCAGCACCCACGGGTGTTCGAGGATGATGTCGCGCTGGGCGCGGGTCCAGGTGGCGAGGTACTCGCGCCATGGCCGCCCCGCCGGGTCGGGCGGCAGCGGCGCCACGGCGTCGGCCATCGCGGTGAGCAGGTCTTCCTTGCTGCCGACGTAACGGTAGAGCGCGGTCGCCGCGACCCCCACGCGTGAGGCGACGCTCGCCATCGACACTCCGCCGATGCCGTCGGCGTCGGCGAGCTCGATGGCGGCGGCGGTGATCATGGCCAGGTCGAGTCGTGGCCGCGGCCCCCGGCGCGGCGCGGGCTCGCGGCCCCACATCCGCTCGATGACGGGGGGCAGTGGCCGTTCCTGGTCCATCGAGGTCCTCCCTTGACTCACTCCTAGGATTCTGCATTATCTTAAAACTATGAACGTCATACACAGTACGTCATTCACAGATGCCATCGTGGCGCGGGGGCTGGTGAAGTCGTTCGGGGACACGCGGGTGCTCGGCGGGATCGACCTGACCGTGCCCACGGGCTCGCTGCTGGCGCTGCTCGGGCCCAACGGGTCGGGGAAGACGACGACGGTGCGCATCCTGACCACGCTCCTGGCTCCGGACGGCGGCAGCGCGGTCGTGGGCGGGCACGACGTGGTGCGGGACGGCGTCGCCGTACGCCGGGCCATCGGCCTGACCGCCCAGCAGGCCACCGTGGACGACCTGCTCACCGGCAGGGAGAACCTCGAACTGTTCGCCGGCCTCTACCACCTCGGCCGCCGCCAGGGCCGGCGGCGGACGCAGGAGCTCCTGGAGCGTTTCGACCTGGCCAACGCCGCCAACCGCCGCGTAGGCACCTATTCGGGCGGCATGCGCCGCCGCCTCGACCTGGCGGCCAGCATGGTCGCGGCGCCGCGCATCCTCTTCCTCGACGAGCCGACCACGGGCCTGGACCCCCGCAGCCGGGTGGAGTTGTGGGCGGTGATCCGCGAACTGCTCGCCACAGGGACGAGCATCCTGCTGACCACGCAATACCTGGAGGAGGCCGACCAGCTCGCCGACCGGGTCGCGGTGATCAGCCGGGGCCGGGTCGTGGCCGACGACTCCCCCGAGGCGCTGAAGCGCCAGGTGGGCGCAGAGCGTCTCGTGCTGCGCCTGGCGCCGGCGGACGTGCCGCGGGCGAGCGCCCTGCTGTCCGCTCTGGGCGGGGCGGACCCGGCCGAGATCACGCTGGCCGTCCAGGGTCCCGGCCACCTCCGGCACACCCTGGACGAACTGCACCGGGCGGGCATCCCGGTCGAACGCGTCGAGCTGCGCACACCCACACTCGACGACGTCTTCTTCGAGCTCACGGCGGTGGCGGCATGAGCGCGCTGACCGCCGCGGCCGACCTGCGCCGCCTGGTCGGCCGCGACCTGCGCCGCGAGCTGCGCACCCCGGACAGCCTGATCGTCAACCTCGCGCTGCCGGTGATCATCATGCTGTTGTTCGTGTACGTGTTCGGCGGCGCGATCACCACGGGGTCGAGCGGGCTGGACTACATCGACTTCGTCGTGCCCTCCGTCCTGCTGATGTCCGGCGGGTACGGCTCCGCCCTCACCGCCGTGGCCATAGCCGACGACATGACCGGCGGCATGATCGACCGCTTCCGCACGCTCCCGATCAGCGGCTGGACGGTGCCGGCCGGGCACGTGGTGGCCTCGGTGGTGCGCAACATGGTGGCGTCCGCGATCGCGCTGGCAGCGGCGGTCGCGCTCGGCTTCCGGCCCTCGGCCTCGCTCGCCGAGTGGGCCCTGGTGCTGGCGCTGGTGGCGGCGTACCTCCTGGCGATGTCGTCGCTGGCGGTGATCTGGGGGCTGGCCGTGCGCTCGACGCAGGCGGCCGGGGCGTTCAGCTTCGTCGTGCTCTTCCTGCCGTACCTGTCCAACGGGGTGGTCCCGGCCGAGACGATGCCGCCGGTGCTGCGCGCCTTCGCCACCCACCAGCCGGTCACGTCCGTGGTGGACACGCTGCGCGCGCTGCTCCTGGACCAGCCGATGGGCTCGTCGGCGGCGCTGGCGGCCGCCTGGCTCGGGGGCGCGGTCGCGGTCAGCATCCCGATCGCGGCCGTCCTGTTCAGGCGGCGGACCGCCAGATGAGCTCACCCCCAGCCGACGCCGCGTCCGGGGGTGAGGCGGGACGAGAGCACCGCGACCGCGATCAGGGAGTACGCGACCGCCAGCGCGGCGCACATGGCCAGGTCGAAGAACCACTGCCCGGAGGTGTGCGCCCACAGGGCCTCCCGCTCGCCGGGCAGGCCGGTGAGGGAGGCGGCGGCGGCCAGGCCCCACCGGTCGGGCAGCAGCGCGGCGGTCACGGCGAGCGCGCCGCCGCCGGACAGGTCCGCGGTGGAGCCGTTCAGGGCGATCTGGGCGACCGAGGTGAGGGTGACGGCGAGCACGGCCTGTTCCAGCTTGCGCACCGAGACCGAGATGAGCAGCCCGAGTGACATGGCCGACACCGACAACACCGCCAGCACCAGGAAAAGGTCCAGCGTGGGCGTCGTCCACAGGGACGCGGCCGGTCCCGGGCGGATCCAGGTGAAGACCAGCGCCATGATCAGCGCCTGCAGGATCGCCACGGCGGCGAAGACCTGCCATTTCGCCGCGAGCACGGCGGTGACCAGGACGCCGGTGCGGTGTTCGCGGGTGATCGTGCCCATCTCGGCGACGATGTCGCTGTAGGTGAGCGCCTGCCCGCTGAGCATCGCCAGCGTGGTGAGCAGGCTGATCGCGGTGACCGCGTCGCCCGAGGCGCCCTTGCCGAGGCCGTCGGGGCCGGTGACCCAGGCGGCCAGCGCCGCGGAACCGGCCGCGACCAGGAACGGCATCAACGCCACCGCCCATCTCCTGACCGGCCCGGTCGAACCCGCCCGTACGCCGCGGGTGGCCAGCAAGGCGACCTGGCGCGACAGCAGCACGCGCCACTGGCGGGTGAACGTGGCCGGCGGCCGTCTGCGCCTGACCCTCGGGCCCGGCCGGGCGTCGGCGCCGCCTGCCCGGATGTGGGCGGCCGCGTCGCGAGCTTCGGCGTCGGCCTGGCGGCTGCCGTACCGGATGGCGAAGCTGTCGGCCTGGACGTCGAGGTCCTTCATCAGCGCGGCCCAGCGCTCGCGCTCGAGGTCGGGCAGGACCCGCTCGGGCGGGCCGTAGAAGACGGGCCTGCCCTGTTTGACCACGACGAGGACCTGGTGGGCCTGGCCGAGGTGTTCGACGGCGTGTGTGACGATCATGACGGTGGCCTCGTGGGTCTCGGCGTAGTCGCGAAGGAAGGTCATCACCTCGTGGTCGAGCCCGGGGTCGAGGCCCGAGGTCGGCTCGTCGAGGAGCAGGAGCGTCGGTTTGTTCAGCAGCTCCATCGCGATCGACACGCGGCGCTGCTGGCCACCCGACAGGGCGCTGACGCGGTAGTGGCGGCGTTCGTCGAGCTTGAGGTCGCGGCAGACCTCGCCCACGCGCGTCCCGGCGCGGCGGCCGGGCCCGCGCAGGCGGTAGGCGTAACGCAGGAGCTGGTCGACGGTGAGCGTGGCCAGCAGGTCCGTGCCCTGCGGCACGAACCCGAGCCGCTCCCTGATCTGCGGCCCGTGCGCGGCCAGCGACAGCCCCTCGAAGTACAGCTCGCCCGCGCTCAGCGGCAGCTCGCCCAGCAGCGCGCTGAACAACGAGCTCTTGCCCGCCCCCGACGGCCCGAGTATCGCCAGCAGCGTGCTCTCCGGCTGCACGAACGACATGTCCCTGATCCGGTAGTACTGGTCGGTGCTCGCCTCCAGCCCGAAGGCGACGACCTTGCGTTCGCCGAGCCTGCTGACGTCGAGCGCGTCGAGACCGGGCAGCACGTAGTAGCGGTACTCGCCGAAGTCGAAGTGGTCGCCCGGCGCGAGCAGCGCCTCGCGTACCGCGCCGCCGCCGATGTAGGGGCCGTTGCCCCGGCCGAAGTCGCGCAGCCGCAGGTGCTCGCCGTCGCGGGCGAGGCGGAAGTGCCGGGGTGCCGCATAAGGCTCCCCCAGCCGGTACGGCTCCGCCGAGTCGGCCCCGAACACGTTCTCCCCCGGCCCCAGGGCGATGCGGAAGGCCGGCGGGCGTACCGGCTCCACCTCGACCGGCGGCGCCACCGTGGCCGCCCGCCTGACCCAGGCCGGCGCCTGCCCGCCGAAGCGGAGCTGGTCGGCGACCCACGCCTTGTCCGGGTGGAAGCGCAGCAGGGAACGCAGGTAGGCGTCGAGCCTGCGGCCGTACAGGCGTTCGGCCAGCCGTACCCGGGCCGAGGCGACCTCCAGCGACTGCTCGCGCAGCGCCTCGGTCCGCACCCGGTCGGCGGTGGCCGCGTCGAGCGCGGCCTTGGCGCGCGCGGCCACCTCGCGGGCGGCGGCGAGCCGGCGGGCGCGGTGGCGGCGGCGGCGCGCGCGCACGACGACGACGTCGAGCCCGGTGTCACCGGGACGCCGCTCGCCCTCCTCCTCGGCGGTGAGCGGGCGTGCGAGCGCGGCCACCCTGGCGTCGGCCAGGCGGCTGATCTCGCGGGCGGCCGCCTCGCGGGAGCCGGCCTCGGCGATCAGGCCGGGCAGGGGCGCGATCTGGCGCTGGTGGCGGATGTACTCCTGGTGGTAGACCTGCTGCGCCTCGCCGATGATGACGTCGCGGTGCGGCGAGCTGATCGGCTGGGGACGCGGGGTCTTGGGCCGGTCGGGGATCTGGCGCAGACCGTCGCGCAGGCCGTGCCACCAGTCGCTCCAGCGGGTACGCACGTCGTAGGCGAGCGGTTTCATGGTTTCGGGCATCGTTCCCGCCGGATGACGACCTTGCGGTTCTGGTTGGCCTTGGCCGGGTCGAGCCGGCCGTCGGGCAGGGTGTCGTCGACACGGTCATCCCAGTCGGTGCCGACGCCCCTGGCGGTGATCTTGTTCCCCGGCACGCCCAGGGAGACGAGGATCTGCTTGACCTTGTCCGCCCTGGCCTGGGAGAGCGGGCGGTTGATCGCGTCGCCGCCCTCGGAGGAGGTGATGCCGATCAGCTCGACGGGCCGGCCGGCGTCGGCGAGGTCGGGGGCGAGCTCACGCAGCGTGGCCGTGGCCGCGGCGGGGTGGCGGAAGTCCGCTTTGCCGCGGATGAAGCCGACGTCTCCGGCGTTCCGCAGGACGAGGTCGCCGCAGGGCCGAATCGGCGTCGGCGTGGGCATGGCGATCGTCGCGACCGGGGGCAGTCCCGGCATGGCCGAGGGCTGGCCCGGGCCCGTCGTGATCTCGGCGCAGGCGGCGCCCGCGGCCGTGGCGGCCTTGGTCCAGATCGCGCCCAGGTTCTCGCTCACCCTCGGCGGCAGGTCCACCTGCGGGTCGGCGGCCAGTCCCAGCCCGTCGAACAGCACGCGCCGCCCGGTCAGGTCGGGCAGCAGCTTTCCGCCGACGAGGTGGTCGGTGAGGTCGTCGGGGTCGGCGTCCAGCACGCCGTCTTGCGTGAAGTCCAGGTCGCCCTCAGTGGCCAGCGCGGAGTCGACCACGACGATGCTGCCGCCCTCCCCCGCCATGCGGGCGGCCACCTCCAGCGCCTTGAGCACGTCCGCCTCCGCCTTCACGGCCTTGGCCTGCGCGTTGATCGCGGCGGAGATGTCGGTGACGTGCCGGTTCACGCTCGCCTCCAGCGCGGGCGTGTTGGCGGCGGAGGAGGCGAACCGGGTGGAGTAGATCGGCTGCGGGTCCCCGTCGAGCCGGACGGCGTACACGCTGTGGCGCGCCATGAGGACCTTCCTGATGAGGGCGTTGAGCTCGGGGGAGATCACGGGCGCGGGCGAGTTCGACCGGGCGCCGATCACCAGCGCCAGCGAGCCGCCGTCGCCGACGCAGGCCAGCGGCTTGGCGGGCGGCTGGTCCACGCCGCACGCGGTCAGCGCGGCCGTCAGCGCGACGCCCGCGAGCGCGGTTCTTCTCATGGGTCCTTCTTCCAGTGCGGGCGGTGGTCGGACTGGAACATCGCGTTGGTGGCGCTGGGGTCCTGGTGGTACGCCGCGTGGTGGACCCGGACCATCTGCTTCAGCTCCTCGGCGAGCGCGGCACGGGTGCCCATCTCGGCCAGATGCCGCTGCCTGGCCTCGCGCAACTCCTCGGCGTACTGCATGCGCTCGCTCTGCGCCCTGCTCAGCCGGGCGCTGGAGGCCGCGGCGGCCTCGGTGACGGTGCGCAGGTTGCGCATCGCGCGGGCGTAGTCGGAGCGGGCCGGATGCGTCGTCAGGTAGCCGCCGAGCGCGGCGACCAGGCCGGTCGCCAGGTAGAGCGCGAGGAAGACGCCGGCCATCCCGAGGGCGGCCGGCAGGCCGGGAGCGGCGGCGGGGCCGCCGATGACGATCGCGGGCGGCTCGCCGGCGTCGCCGAAGAAGTAGCGCAGCGCGGCGGCGCCCACGCCCAGCACCAGCCAGACCAGGAAGCAGAGCACGACCCATCGGATCCGCCGCTTGGTCCCGGCGCTCGCCTCGCGGGCCTGGACGCCGATCTGGTGGCTCAGGTACAGGGCGGTGCTGGTCAGCCCGGCCACGATCAGCGCCCCGGCCACCGGGGGCAGGTCGGCCAGCAGGATCTGCATGACCTGCCAGAACGCGGCGGCGTCCGCGCCCGCCGCCAGCACCAGCGCCACCACGTGCAGGAACGTCGCCGGTGAGCGCCCGGCCAGCAGCGGCGGGTCGGCGAACCCCGGCCGCGCCGGATCCTGGCCGGTCAGGCGGTCCCTGGCCGAGTCCACCGCGGTCCTGGCGTCGGCCAGGCGGCGCTGGAGGTAGGCGTCGCTCTTCTCGTACTGGGCGAGGGCCGGCTCGATCGTGTTGATCCTGGCCACGCTCTCCACCTGGAAGCCCGCGTACTCGGCGGCGGCCTGGTGCTGCCAGGTCTCGTGCCAGGCGTTGATCAGGTTGTCGAGTGATCCCGCGGTGAGCTCGTCGGTGCCGGGCGCGAGCCGGTCGGCGTACGACTGGGTCAGCACCAGATGTCCGGCCCGGTCGACCGGCGTCGGCCGGAAGGTGTTGCGGGACGGTGGCGGCGCGTGCGCCTCCTGGAACGGCATGCCGCCCAGGCCGGTGATGCGCAGGTCCCGCCTGCGCAGCCACCACCGCCTGAACGCCTGGAACACCCTCATGCGCTCTCCGTCGGTTCGTCGCGGATCCATCGGGGCAGTTCGGGCGCGCTCAGCTTGAACAGCAGGTTGAGCGGCCCGGGATCGGGATGCCGGGCCAGCAGCCCGGTCAGGTACACCGCGCGCCGCCGCCGGAAGTGCTCGTGCACGCGCAGCGCCCGTGCCCGCGCCACCCGCGGCCGCAGCTCCTGCCGCTCGGCGAGCGAGACGGCCCGCTCTCTCTGCTCGTCGAGGCGGGCGTGCAGGTCCTCGAAGGCGCGCAGCGCCCGTAGCCGGGCGTTCTCTCTGGCGGTACGGCGGCGCCGTTCGATCAGCGCGTCCGGATGGGTGAGCGGGTCGAGCTCGGCCGGTCCCCTGCGCAGGTCGTCCTTGGTCAGGGACCGCGCGCACTCCTCCTCGGCCAGGCGCAGCCGGTGCCCGGCCTCTTCCAGCTCCCTGGCCAGCGCGTCCTCGGCGGCCACGGCCTGGCCGTGCAGCTCGCCGAGCCTGGCCAGCTCGTCGTCCCTGGCGACCCGCTCGGCGGCGATGCGTTCGAGTGCCTCGCTGGTCAGCATGGCCAGGTAGGCGGTCTCGGGTGCGGGCGCGCCGTCCTCGCCCTCCTCGGCCACGTGGCGCAGGAGGTCGGCCAGAAGCTTGCGCCGGCCGTCGCGCCTTCCCGCGGACTGGTCGGCGCGCCGTGTTTCCGGCGGGTAGGGGATGGCTTCCTCGGGAGGGCCTGCCCAGCTCGCCGTGTCACCTAGATCACCCATCAGGCTTTTCTCTAACTTTAGGTCGATGTGACCTTATCAAGGGGGCGATGTTTAGGTCAAGATGACCTTAGGTATTCTCTAGGAGTGTCCAAGTACGACGGGACGGCGCCGGTCGCGGTGACGGTCGATCTGGTGATCTTCACGCTCCGCGAATCCGCCCTGCAGGTCCTGCTCATCGAGCGCGGTAAACCGCCCTTCATGGGCGGGCTCGCGCTGCCGGGCGGGTTCGTCCGCGACCACGAGGACCTGCGCGGGGCCGCCTTGCGCGAACTGGGCGAGGAGACCGGGGTCGACGGCGGCAAGCTCCACCTGGAGCAGCTCCGCACCTTCGGCACCCCGGGCCGCGACCCGAGGGTCCGCACCTTCACCGTCGCCTACCTGGCCCTCGGCCCCGACCTCCCCGCCCCCGTGGCCGGCACCGACGCCGCCCACGCCCGCTGGATGCCCGTGGCCCAGGCGCTGTCGCCCTCGGTCGAGCTGGCCTTCGACCACCGGGCGATCCTGCGGGAAGGGCTCGACCGGGCGCGGGGCAAGCTGGAGTACACGACCGTGGCGGCGGCCTTCTGCCAGGAGCCGTTCACGCTGGCCGACCTGCGGCATGTGTACGAGGTGGTGTGGGACCTGGACCTCGACCCGAGCAACTTCCGGCGCAAGGTCCTGAAGGCTGACGACTTCGTGGTGCCTACCGGGGCGTTCCGAGCGCCGGAGGTGGGCCGGCCCGCCGAACTGTACCGCCGCGGCCGAGCCGAACTCCTCTATCCCCCAATGGTCCGCACCACCACCCCCACCTGAGCCCCACTCCGGCCAGCGCTCCTCTGCCTGCCGCCGCCCGGGTCAGGTGGGGGTGGGTGGGGTGTCCAGGGCGCCCAGGGTGATCAGGTGGAGGACGAACTCGGCGGCGTTGCGGGCCGCCCTTGCCTGGTGGCGCTTGGTCTTGCCCACTCCCCAGTCGCTGATCGCCTTGATGACGATCCAGTCGGCCCGGTGTTTCGCGGCGGCGGCGTACACCCCGGCGCCTTCCATCTCGCCGCCCAGCGCGTCGGGGTGGGCGGCGATCAGGCGGTTCCGCTCCTCCTCGGAGTTGAGCAGCGTGTTGCCGGAGAGCATGACCCCTATGTGGGGCTTCATGGCGTCCACCGCGTAGCAGGCGTTGAGCAGTTTGACCGACGGCTCCGCGCGGGCGCCCCTCGGGATCTCGACCGGGCCCGACTCGCCGTCGACGATCTTCTTGAGGTCCAGAACCCGGAGCTGGCCGGCGACCAGTACGTCGCCGATCCGCTGCGGGCCCTTGCGCAGCCCGTAACAGATGCCGGTGAGGATGACGTAGTCCGGCCGCAGGTCCTCGATGAGGGTCTGGGCGGTGAGCATGGCGCCGGCGGTGGCGGTGGTGCCGGGTTCGGATCGGGCGAGCAGGATGGTGGCCTTACTGACCACGCCGAGGTTGAAGACGACGTGCGGGCCACGGAAGTCCACCTCGGGCGCGTGTTCGGTGTGTGCGCGCACCACGGCCTTGACCTGCTCGTACTCCACGCTGGTGGCCACCAGGAGCAGTACCTTCGTCGTGGCGTCCATCGCGGTCAGCTCCTTGTCGAGGTTGGCGCGGCGACGGCGGCGGGCCGCCAGGTACCAGCGGCCCGCGGTCAGCACGACCAGGACGCCGGTGAGGGCCACGATGCTGGTGAACCAGCCGGTGACGACGACTTCCGGCGTCGCGGGGCTCAGGTGGGGCGGGTCGGTCAGCAGGAGGCGCTGGGAGAGCCAGCGCAGGGCCGTCCAGTAGGTGGCGGGGCGGCCCGCGCAGTCGTTCCCGCAGGCTTCGGCCTCGGAGTCGGCGACCAGCGCCGCTTCGACGAACACGAGGGTGGCACCGGCGAACAGGTACAGCAGGAGGCCGGAGACGGCTTCGCGTTCGCTGGGCTCCCGCGGGTGCGCCCGGGGCAGGGAGACGAGAAAGGCCAGGCCGTCTCCCTGGTCGTCCAGTCGGGCGTGCCTGGCCCGCGCGAGGAAGGCGGTGCGCATGGCCTCCGTGGTGACGCCGTTCAGCACGCACACGAGGCTGCCCCGGTCCTCCCCCCAGCCTCCGGGCAGCGCCGCCAGCCGGTCCACGATCGCCTTGATCAGCGGCTCGGCGCGCTCGAACCGCGCCTGGTGGCAGACGGCGACGGACCAGTGCTCGCCGCGCAGTTCCTCAGTGGTGACGCGGTGGTCGCGCCCGCGTTCCACGACTGGGCGCAGGACCTGCCACACCAGGTTGAGCGCCATGGCGACCAGGACCCCGGCCACGTGGAAGACGCCCAGCACGGGCAGAGTGAGCACCACGACCAGCCACTCTTGCCGGACCAGCGCGAGCGGGATGAGCGCCAGGCTGAGCAGGAGCAGGAGGGCCGGCGGGGTGAAGGCGACGAACACGTCCCAGAACCGGTCGGCCAGGCGTAGCCCTGCGCCTCTGGTCCCGCGAGGCGGGCGGCGGCGGAGTGGGGGTTCCAGCATCGCGAACTCGTTCTCGCCGCGCCAGACGAGGCGGCCTTCGAGGGCGGCGCCGTACAGCTGGAGTGAGAGCGGAGCGCGGGAGCGGATGGCGCCGAAGACGCCGCGCGGCCGGGCGGTGCGCCGGACCTGACGGCCGTGTTCGGCGGTGCGGGCGGCTCGGGCGGCGGCCCGTGCCTGGGCGAAGGTCACGGCGGGCGTGTAGGCGCGGCCGGGGTCAGCGTGGTCCGCGGACATGGTCGATCGTAGGCATCAGACCTGCCCGCTCATGGTGTTTCTGATGAAGTGCGCGCCCAGGATCAGGGTTCCGCTCGCCTCGACCGCGATGAGCATCATGAGTTCGGCGGAGTGCGGGGCGTTCATCCAGGCGACCGAGAGTGCTATGAAGGCGGTGAGGCAGAACAGGGTGAGGTCCACGGCTAGCTGGAGGATCTTGCGCTGTCCCCGGCGCGGGTCGCCGCGGTGGCGGTGTTCCCAGGTGAACACGCCGTCGGGCGGGTGGCCGAGCCGTACCAGTTCGGGCGTGATCGCGTGCTGGATGTGCCGTCCGATGGCGGTGATGCGGTCGTCGTTGATGAGATAGGTCCAGCCGAGGATCATGCAGACCGGCGGGAGCAGGGTGAGCATGGCGGACGCGCCCGTCTCGATGGCCCCCGCGATCACCAGGGCGAACGCGCCGAGCGAGGTGTAGACGAGGTTGTCGCGGGTGGAGATGCGCAGCCGCTGCTCTTCTTTGAGGTGCTCGTACTCCAGGAGCAGCAGGCCCGAGTCGTCCCGCATACAGCCTCCTTCCCGTTTTAGGTCAGTTCGACTATAAGGAACGTCGTACGATAAGGTCAAGGTGACCTTTAAGGTGAGGGGTGAGCCGATGACGTGGTGGCTGGGCGAGGACGGGTCCCCGCGCGACCTGGTGGTCGTGCTGACGGCGCTGCCCCTGGAGGCCGAGGCGGTCCGCCGGCGGATGCGCAACGTGGAACGCCGCCCGCACCCGTCGGGCACGCTCTTCGACGTCGGCGAGTTGCCCGGTGTGCGGACCGAGGTCGTGCTCGTGGTCACCGGCGACGGCACCAAAGAGGCGGCGATCATCACCGAGCGGGCTATCGAGACGTTCCGGCCCGCCGCCGTCCTGCTGGTGGGCGTGGCCGGCTCGCTCAAGGACAGCGTCGGGCTCGGCGACGTCGTCGTGGCCAAGCGCGTGCACTGCTACGCCGGCGGCAAGGAGACCGCGGAGGGGCTCCTGTCGCGCCCGCGCACGTGGGACGCGGGGTACCGGCTCCTCGCCCTCACCTACGACCTCGACGTCGACTGGCCGGGCGAGCCGCCGCGGGTGCACCACAAGCCGATCGCGTCCGGCGACACGCTGCTGGCCAGTCGCGGCGGCTCGCTCTCCACCCTGCTGAACGAGCGCTTCGAGGACGCGGTGGCCATCGAGATGGAGGGTGCGGGCATGGCCATCAGCGCGCAGCAGCGCGAGACCAACGCGCTGGCCATCCGCGGCATCAGCGACCGCGCCGACGAGCTCAAGCGGGCGGCCGACGCGGGCGGCTCGCAGGAGCGCGCCGCCGACAACGCCGCCGCCTTCGCCGTCGCTCTCATCGCCGCCTTCGCCGCCACGCGCAAGAAGGCCAAGAAGGCCACGACCGTGCCCGGCCACCTCGGCGGGGAGATCCTGGCGGCCAGGCTCGGCGGCGCGGTCAACAGCCTGTGCTTCGGACCGGGCCGTACGCTGCTGGCCGCCGCGCTGAGCGGCCCGATCCGCCGCTGGCGGCTGGACGACGGCGAGGAACTGCCCCCGATCCACGCGGCCACCTGGATGCCACCGCGCTACGGCGTGCGCGTGGCCGCCTCCCCCGGCGGCGGCCCGGTCGTGGTCCGCGACGGCTACCAGTTGCGCGCCCTGCGCCCGGACGAGCCGGATCACCAGCCGGTCTCCCTGGGCAGCGTCACCTACCCCGGCGACCTCTACTTCGCCAGCACCGCCTCCTACGCCCTGCTGTCCTGGGCCACGATCTTCCGCCTCCGTTCGACGGCGACCGGCGCCGACCTGCTCTCCTTCACCGCCGTCGCCGCCTCGATCTCAGCCGACGAGAGCACGCTGGCCGTCGCGAAGGGCCTGGTCAGCGGTGGCAGGAACGTCCAGGTCTACCGGCTGCGGCCCGGCCAGGAGCCCGTGCCCACCGGGCCGCCGATCGAGCTGCACCAGGCGGCCGGCATGGCCCTGCAGATCGCGCTGTCCCCCGACGGCGCCATGCTCGGCGGCATGACCGCGCGCTGGGCCGGCGTCTTCGACGTCGAGCGGGGCGTGCCGATCATGCCGAGGTCGGGCGGCGGGGACCTGTGGAGCCAGTTCTTCCCCGAGGCGATGAGCCTGGTGTGCACCCCGCGCGGGCGGCTGCTGCACATGAGCAAGGGCCGGGTGCTCCAGCTCGACGTCAACCGCCGCGGCGACGCGCCCTTCCTGCCCGGCGGCGGCGGGTACCGGCGCCTGGTCATGAGCCCGGACGGGCTGCTGGCCACCGGCGACGCGTCCGGCTGGGTCAGGGTGCGTCCCTGGCAGGACTGAACTCCGGCAGCGCGGCCAGTTCGGTACGCGAGCTCACGCCCAGCTTGGGAAAGGCCTTGTAGAGGTGCTGGCCCACGGTCCGCGGGCTGAGGAAGAGCCGGGCGGCGATCTCCCGGTTGGCCAGTCCCTGCGCCGCGAGCTGCACGATCTGCCGTTCCTGCGGGGTGAGCGCGGCCAGCGGGTCGCGCGCGCCGGAGCGCGAGGTGGACCATCCGGCCGCGTCGAGCTCGGCCCTGGCCCGCGCCGACCACGGGTGGGCGCCGAGCCGCTCGAAGGTCTGCAGCGCCGAGGTCAGCGGCGGGCGGGCGTCCACGCGGCGGCGGGCCCGGCGGAGCCACTCGCCGTAGAGCAACTGGGTGCGCGCCTGCTCGAACGGGCGCGTGTGCAGCGCCAGCGCGTTCGTGAAGTGCTCCTCCGCCGGTTCGGCCAGGGCGCGGCAGCGGTGGGCGAGCGCGTGCGCCCACGGCTGGTCGAGGATGGCCGTCCACTCGGCGAACCTGGCCAGCGGCTCGACCGCCCGGCTCGGCCGGCCGCAGCGCACCGCCGCCTCCACCAGGTCGGGGACGACGCGCATGGCGGAGATCTGGTTGCGGGCCCTGCCGTACAGGAGGTCCTCGAAGGCGAGCAGCGCCGCCTCGGCGCGGCCGAGACCGAGGTCCAGCAGCGCCCGCGCCTCGCCGAAACCCGCGCACGCGCTCTCGTCGCCCTCGATCGCGCCCAGGTACGCCAGCAGCGCGCCGGCCTGCGTCGCCCACTGCGGCTGGGCGGTGTCGCGGGCGATCCGCACCGCCTCACCGGCGTGGGCGCGGGCGTCGGCGTGCCAGCCGAGCGCGAGCTGAGTGCTCGCCAGGTACGTCAAGGACTGCGGCAACAGGCCGACCCGGCTCTCCTCCCTGGCCTGGGCGGTGGCCCGGGTGGCCAGGTCGTGGGTCTGCCGGTCGGGCTGGGCCAGGCCCAGCGCGCCGACCAGCAGCAGTCCCCGCCGGTCGAGCGCGGCCAGCTCGCGCCCGGCGGCCACCACCTCGGGCAGCGGCGGCAGCCCTTCCACGGGACGGCGCAGGGCGAGCGCGGCGAACCACCGGCACAGCAGGTACACCGGCGTCACCGGATCATCCTCCGGCAGCCGCAGGCCGGCGAGCTGCCGGTCGGTCCTGGCGGCCATGTCGCGGTCGCCGTCGAGCCAGACGAGCGAGGAGGCGTCGAGCAGCAGCCAGACCGCGGCCCGAGGATCGTCGCCGGCGAGGCGGTCGATGCCGATCGACAGCTGTGCGTGGGCGCTCGGCAGCAGTCCCAGCCCGTAGTCGGCGCAGGCGCGCACCCGGATCAGGCGGGCGGCCAGTTCCGGGTCGGCGTAGGCGCCGGTGGCGTGCTCGGCGATGGCGCGGGCGTGGTCGAATCGCCCGCCGTACTCGGCCGCCTCGGCGGCCAGGGTGAGCCGCCTTGCACGGTCGTGCGCGCCGGCGCTGAGCTCGGCGGCCCGCTGGTAGGCGGCGGAGGCGGCCGCTCCGCCGCCGCGCTCGGCCGCCCGTTTGGCCGTGCCCTCCAGCTCGTCGGCGAGCTTCTCGTCGGGCGCGGTCGCGGCGGCTGCCTGGTGCCAGGCCCGGCGGTCGGCGTCGCGCGGGTCGGTCAGGGCTCCGGCCAAGGCAGCGTGTACGGCCAGCCGTACCTCGTCACCGGCGGCGCCCTGAACGGCGGCCCGCACGAGCGGATGCCGGAACCCCAGGCGACGCCCCTCGACCGTGATCAGCCCGCTCTCCTTGATCACCGCCAGGTCGGCGGCGGTGCCGCCCAGCTCGCGACCGGCGGCCAGCACGACGTCGAGGTGGCCGGTGCCGTCGAGGGCGGCCACGGTCAGCAGCGTCCTGGCGGCGGCGGGCAGCGCGTCCGCCCGGTGCTGGAACGCCTCCCGCAGCCGCCCGGTCAGCGGGTGCAGCCCGAGCGACTTGGGCAGCTCGACGAGGGCCAGCGGGTTGCCGCCCGCTTCGGCGAGCACGCGATGGCGCAGCTCGGACGGCAGGTCGCCGGCGGTGGCGTCGAGCAGACCGGCGGCGTCGGCGGGCAGCAGGGCGCCGAGCCTGACCTCGGACAGGCCGGGCGCGGGGAAGCCGGGCTCGCGGGCGGCGAACAGGAGGAAGACGCCATCGGCGTCCAGGCGCCTGGCGGCCACGAGCAGCGCGTCGGCGGAGGCGTGGTCGAGCCAATGGGCGTCGTCGACCAGGCAGAGCAGGCCGCCGTCCGCGGCCAGTTCCGACAGCAGGGACAGCACGCCGAGCCCGACGAGGAAGCGGTCGGCGGCGGCTGGACCGAGGCCGAAGGCGCCGCGCAGCGCGTCGGCCTGGGGCGGCGGCAGGTACGGCAGGTGGCCGAGCACGGGCTGCAGCAGCAGGTGCAACCCGGCGTAGGGCAGTTCGGCCTCGGCCTCGACGCCGGCGCCGCGCAGCACGCGCATCGGGCCCGCGACGGAGGCGGCGTGGTCGAGGAGGGAGGTCTTGCCGATGCCGGGGTCGCCGCGCAGCACCAGAGCGCCGCCGGCGCCCTCGCGGGCCTCCGCCAGCAACTGGCTCAACGCGGCCTGCTCGCCGTCGCGCCCCCACAGCACGTGTCGCAGCCTATTACCTATGAGATGACTCATTCACCACGTTTCGCCCCGGGTCTAATGTCGCGGTCATGACGCCCTTCCAGATCGAGATCCCGCAAGAAGCCCTCGATGACCTGCGCGAACGCCTTCTCCGTACGCGGTGGTCGCCCGAGCTGCCCGGCGCCGGCTGGGAACGCGGCGTACCCGTCGACTACCTCAAGGGCCTGGCCGACTACTGGGCCAACGACTTCGACTGGCGCAAGGCCGAGGCCGAGCTGAACCAGTGGCCGCAGTACCGGACCGAGATCGGCGGTCAGACGGTGCACTTCCGGCACCTGCGCGCCGAGCGCGAGGACGCGCTGCCGCTGCTGCTCCTGCACGACAACCCCGGCGGCATCATCGGCCTGCTCGACGTCCTCACCCCGCTCTCGCGCGACTTCCACATCGTCGCGCCGACCATGCCGGGCTTCGGCTTCTCCACGCCGGTGGCCAGCACCGGCTGGACGGTCCCGCGTACCGCCGGGGTGTTCGCGGAGCTGATGGCGAGCCTCGGCTACGAGCGCTACGGCGCCCACGGCGGAGGCGGCGGCGCCAACCTGTCCATGGAGCTGGGCCGCCAGGTTCCGGAGCGGCTGGCCGGGATCCACGTCAACGCCTACGTCACGATCCCGGCCGGGGACCTGCCCGAGCTGAACGAGGACGAGCAGCGGCGGCTGGGCCTCATCCAGCGCTTCATGCAGGACGGGATGGGCTTCAACATCATCATGACCACGCGGCCGCAGACGATCTCGCACGGCCTGCACGACTCCCCGGTCGGCCAGGCCGCGTGGATCGTGGAGAAGTTCAAGGAGTGGACCGACGGCAGCGCCGAGCTGCCCGAGGACGCCTTCTCCCGCGACCGCATCCTGACCGAGGTCAGCACCCAGTGGTTCACCGGCACCCAGGGCTCGATCTCGCAGAGCTACCGCGACGTCTCCGAGGACCCGAACGCCTGGGGCCCGAAGGCGCCGATCACGGTGCCGACCGCGTTCGCGGTGGCGGCGAGCGACGTGACCGTACGCGGCCTGGCCGAGCAGGAGACGAACGTGGCCCGCTGGACCGAGTTCGACCGCGGCGGCGCGTACCTGGCGCTGGAGCAGCCTGACCTGCTCATCGCCGACCTCCGCGCCTTCTTCGGCTAAACGTACTGGCCCTCGACCGGCTCGGTCAGGCGGAAGCGCATCCGGCACACCACCGCGTCGGTACGCCTGCGCAGCGCCCTGGCCAGGACGGCACCGCGCTGGTTCTGCAACAGCCGCTGCCAGGCGTGCTCCGGCTCCACCTCGGCGATCAGCACGAACACGTGCGCCTCCGGCACCTGCTTGAGGTAGGTGACCAGGGGGTCGTCGAGGCGGCGCCGGGCGTCGAAGAGCTGGACCAGCTCGACGTCGGGGTGCCAGAGCTCCCATTCGGCGACGAAGCGGCGGGCGGCGCCCTCGTCCTCGGGGTGGGCGATGTTGACGGCCACCACGCGGTCGCCGAGCGAGAGGGCGGCGGCCAGCGCGTCGCGGCTGAGCCGGTTGACCGCGTGGACCGGCACCACGACCAGCGAGCGGCGCGGGCGCGGCGGGGTGGGCGTGCGGCCGAGTTCGAGCCGCTCGCCGATCCGCGCGTACGAGCGGTTGACCCACGTCATCGCCGCCACCATCAGCGGCAGGGCGACCACGATGAGCCAGCCGCCCTCGGTGAACTTCGAGACCGTCACCACGATCGCGGCCACGAACGTCAGCAGGGCGCCGAAGCCGTTCAACGCCACCCGCCATTGCCAGCCCGCCGGGCGTTCGGCCAGCCAGTGGCGGACCATGCCGGTCTGGGAGAGCGTGAAGCCGACGAACACGCCGATGGCGAACAGGGGCACGAGCAGGTTCATGTCGCCCTGGGCGACGATCAGCAGGAGGGCGCTGGTGACGGTGAGGAAGGCGATGCCGTACCGGTGGACCTGGCGGTCGGCGCGCAGCGCGAACAGGTGCGGCAGGTTGTTGTCGGCGGCCAGCAACTGGGCCAGCACGGGCAGGCCGCCGAAGGAGGTGTTGGCGGCCAGCGCGAGCAGCACGACCGTGGAGAACTGCACCAGGTAGAACAGCCACCCGTCGCCCAGCGCCGCCTGCGTGACCTGCGCGAGCACCGTCACTCCCTCGACCGGGGCGATCGAGAACTTCTCGATCAGTGCCGCGATGCCGATGAGCATGACCGCCAGCAGCGCGCCCAGCGCGACCTCGGCGTTCTGCGCCCGCCTGACCCTGGGCTGCTTGAAGGAGGGCACCGCGTTGGCGATCGCCTCGACGCCGGTCAGCGAGGCGCAGCCGTTCGCGAACGCCTTCAGCAGCAGGAGCACGCCGACCGTCTGCAGGCTCGTGGCGGTGTGGCCCGGGTCGACGGCGGCCTCGCCACGGATCAGCCCGGCCACGATCACGAGCATGATCGAGCCGATGTAGATCAGCGTGGGCACGATGAACGCGCGGGCGCTGTGGGCGATGCCCTTGAGGTTGATCGCGGTGATGAGCGCCAGCACCCCCAGGCACAGCCACACGGTGTACGGCAGCAGCCCGGGGAAGGCCGAGGTGAGCGCGGCGACGCCGGCCGCCACGGAAACGGCCACGTTGAGCACGTAGTCGATGATGAGCGAGGCCCCGGCCACCAGACCGGCCCTGCGGCCCAGGTAGGCCTTGGCCACGCCGTACGCGCCGCCGCCCTGGGGGAAGGCGGCGATGACCTGCCGATAGGAGAAGGTCAGCACGGCCAGCAGCGCCGCGATGGTCAGCGTGACCGGGATGGTGAATCCGAGGCCGGCGCCGCCGGCGAGGGCCAGGACGAGCACGATCGCCTCGGGACCGTAGGCGACCGACGCCATCGCGTCCAGCGACAGCGCGGCCAGCCCGCCGATGACACTCAGCCGATGCCGGTCACCGGGGGCTTGTACTGCGGACATCGAAGTCCTCCAGAAGTGGGGATGACAGCCTCATGGTCAGCCCAAACCAGACCCACATAGCCGGATATATATGCGTTATTGATGTCTTTAGGGCGGATTAATACACGAAAGGTACGGGCCTCGGGCAGCACTCCCGAGGCTCGTACGTCCAACCGAGCAGCCCGGCGCCCAGCCGACCAGCCGGTGCGCGCTGGTCCCCTGCCGCGTACGGCGCAGCGTGTCCGCCTGAGCCTTGCCCCGGCTCTCGGCCACCGCCTCCGACAGGTTCCCGAAGACGACCGTGAGCCACAGCAATCCGGCCATCAGAACTTGCCCGGATATCGGATGGCCAGGAGGAGGTACACGAGCAGGGCCACCGAGATCAGCAGCCCCACGAGGTTTTCGAGACTCACGCGCTCATGGCAGCTTTCCCCGCGTCGGCCGCACAACCCCCCTTGACGGGATCATCACGATATTTCCCCCGATTCCTTCACCGTGTTGACGCCAGACCGGCCACCCGGGGCCCGATGTCAACCCGGCGTCATCGTTGCGGCCGAACGCGTCTGGATCCCGTAGCGAAGCGGTCACCGGGGCCCTTCTCCGGCCTAGCGTCACATTCGTACGGCTTCTCCCAGGAGGATCACGAAATGTCAGACGTGCCGCTATTTGTCCCGGTCCGCCAGGGCCGGTTCAGCTCTTCGCTCCGGCTGTTCCGCACGGCCGCGGGCAAGCGTACGGCGGTGGCCTTCAGCTCTCCGCTGCGCGTAGCCGCGGTGCTGGGCAGCGAGCAGGCCTGGGTACGGCTCACCGAGCCCGCCCTGCGCGGCATGCTCCGCGACCTCGAGGTCACCGGCGTCGTCGTCGACCCCGCGGGCGTCATGGCCCGCGCCACCGCCGGAGCGGCCTGATGTGCGCCCTCGGCCAGGACCTGGCCGCAGCGACCGAGACCCGGACCCCCTGGCCGTCGACGACGCTCTTCCGCGAGGACGGCGACGCCACGACCGCCGGCGTCTCCCTCATGGAGATCGCCCGCCTCTACGGCACCCCCGCCTACGTCGTGGACGAGGCCGACGTGCGCCGCCGCTGCCGCGAGTACGCCGACGCCCTGCCCGGCGGCACCGTCGCCTACGCGGCCAAGGCGTTCCTGTGCCGGGCGATGGCCGGCTGGGTCCGCGAGGAAGGGCTCAGCCTGGACGTCTGCTCGGGCGGCGAACTGGCCATCGCGCGCTCCGTCGGCTTCCCCGCCGAGCGCGTCATCTTCCACGGCAACGCCAAGACCCCCAGGGAACTGCGTGACGCGGTGGAGGCCGGCGTCGGCCGCCTCGTGATCGACAACCTCGCCGAGGTGCATCGGGTCGCGGCGCTGGTCCCGGAGGGGCGGCGGCAGAAGATCCTCATCCGCGTCATCCCCGACACCGGTGACGCCGTGCCCAGCCAGAAGTTCGGGCTGTCCATCGCCACCGGCGAGGCGGGCGTGGCGGTCGCGCGGGTGCTCGGCCAGCCCGAGCTGGAGCTCGTCGGCCTGCACTGCCACCTCGGTTCGCAGATCGAGACGGCGCGGCCGTACGAGGAGGCGGTGCGGGCGCTGGCCGAGCAGCTCGCGCTCATCCGCGACGCCCACGGCGTGGTCCTGCCGGAGCTGGACCTCGGCGGCGGCCAGGCGATCGCCTACCTGGACTCCGAACGCGGGCTCGACCCCCGGTCCTTCGCCGCGGCGCTCACCGCCGCGCTGGAGGAGCGCTGCGCCGGGCTCGGCCTGCCGGTGCCGCGGCTGATCGTGGAGCCGGGCCGGTCGATCAGCGGCCCGGCGGGGATGACGCTCTACCGCGTCATCGCGGTCAAGCGCGGCGGCGGGCGCGTGTTCGTCGCGGTCGACGGCGGGATGAGCGACAACCCCCGCCCCTCCCTGTACGGCGCGCGCTACACCGTCAGGATGGTCGGCCGGCGCTCCCGCGAGGCCTCGCGCCCGGCCACGGTCGTCGGCCACCACTGCGAGACCGGCGACGTCCTGGCCGAGGACGTCCCGCTGCCCGCCGACGTACGCCCCGGCGACCTGCTCGCCGTGGCCGCCACCGGCGCCTACCACCACTCGATGGCCTCCACCTACAACGCCACCGGCCGGCTCCCCGTCGTCGCGGTGTCGGCCAGGCGAGCCCGCCTGGTCGTCAGATGCGAGGAGCCGGAAGACCTGTTCCTGCGTGAAGTGGGGCTCTGATGGGCATATCGGATTATCTACCCACCCGTGTCGGAAGGAGCATGATGCGGTCGCAGAAGCCGCGCCCCGAAACGCTTGGGCTCCTCGTACTGATCGCCATAGCCGCGGCGATCACCCTCCTTGTGGAGGTTCTTCCTTAGCAATACCGGAGCCGCGCTCGTGAATTCACGAGCGCGGCTTTGGCGCGTTCAGGGCTGGAACCGGTAGCCCATGCCGGGTTCGGTGATCAGGTGCGCGGGGTGGGCGGCGTCGGGCTCCAGCTTGCGCCGCAGCTGGGCCATGTACTGGCGCAGGTAGTGGGTCTCCTTGACGTACTTCACGCCCCAGACCTCGGTGAGGATCTGCCGCTGGCTGACCAGCTTGCCGGGGTTGCGCAGCAGGAGTTCGAGTATGTGCCACTCCGTCGGCGTCAGCCGTACCTCGCCCGAGATGGTTTTGCTGGTCAGATCGACCATGTGCTCGCCCACCTTGACGCGGGCCAGTTCCGACTCGTGCAGGGTGGTGCGGCGGGTGACGGCCCTGATGCGGGCCAGGAGTTCGTCGATGCCGAAGGGCTTGGTGACGTAGTCGTCGGCGCCGGCGTCCAGGGCGTCGACCTTGTCCTGGTTGCCGGCCCGGCCGGACAGCACGATGATCGGGACGGTGGTCCAGCCGCGCAGCCCGTGGATGACGTCCACGCCGTCCAGGTCGGGCAGGCCCAGGTCGAGGATAACCAGGTCGGGGTGCCAGTCGGCGGCCTCGCGCAGGGCCGAGCCGCCGTCGTGGGCCACCGCCACCTCGTAGTGACGGGCGACCAGGTTGATGCGCAGCGCCCGCAGGATCTGCGGCTCGTCGTCGACGACGAGGATCCTGGTCATGCCGCCAGCTCCTTGATGGGCATCGTGAGGATCATGGTGAGACCTCCCCCTGGTGTCTCGTCGGGGACCAGAGTGCCGCCCATCGCCTCGGCCAGGCCCCGGGAGAGAGCCAGGCCCAGGCCGACACCGGTGTGGTTGTCGCGGTCACCCAGTCGTTGGAAAGGCAGGAAGACGCGGTCGTGGGCATCGGGCGGGATGCCGGGACCGCGGTCGATCACCCGGATCTCCACGTGGTCGCCGTGCCAGCTCCCGGTGATGACCACCTTTTTGCCGGGCGGGCTGTAGCGGACCGCGTTGGACATCAGGTTGACCAGCACGCGTTCGAGCAGCGCCGGGTCGGCGATGATCTCGGGCAGTTCGATGGAGATGTCGCCCTCGACCCGCTCGCGCAGCGGGCCCAGGTCGTCGACCGCCCGCGGCACCACCTCTTCGAGCGCCACCGCCTGCAGGCCGACGCCGAGCACCCCGGCCTGCAGGCGGCTCATGTCGAGCAGGTTCGCCACCAGGCGGTCGAGGCGGGCCAGCGACTCCTCGGCCGTGGCCAGCAGTTCGCTGCGGTCCTCGGGGCTCCAGTCGATCTCGTCGTTGCGCAGGCTCTCCACCGCCGCCTTCGCCGAGGCCAGCGGGGTACGCAGGTCGTGGCTGACCGCCGCCAGCAGCGCCGTGCGCATCTTGTCCGCCTCGGCCAGCGGCTTGGCCTGCTCGGCCTCCTCCTCCAGCCGCTGCTGGCGCAGCGCCACCGCGATCTCCGCGGCGAACGACTCCAGCACCCGCCGGTCGGAGGCGTCCAGCAGCCCGCCCCGCGCGGCGAGCACGAGGTCCTCCTCGATCACCACGTCGGTGTCGCCGCCGGACGGCGTCGTGCACGGCGTGCCGCCGGTCGTGGCGACGATGCGCCAGGCCGCCGGGTCGGTGTGGTCGTCGGGCGCACGGCCGGTGTCCGGCAGGCGTTCGAGCAGCGTGACCGAGGTCAGCCCGAACGTCTCCCGCACCCGCACCAGCAGCTCGGAGACCGCCGACTCCCCGCGCAGCACGTGCCCGGCCAGCGTCGAGAGCACCTCCGCGTCCGCGCTCGCGCGCGCCGCCTCCCTGGTACGGCGGGCCGCCAGATCCACGATCGTGGACACCGCCGCCGCCACCAGCACGAACACGATGAGCGCGAAGAGGTTCTCCGGATCGCTGATCGTGAACTCGCCCACCGGTGGCGTGAAGAAGAAGTTGAGCAACAACGACCCGCCCACCGCCGCCGTGATCGCCGGCCACATGCCGCCGATCAGCGCCACCCCGACGGTCATGACCAGGAAGAACAGGATCTCGCTCGGCAGCGACAGGTCATCGCGGAACGGGACGAGCCCCGCCGTCAGCAACGGCATGCCCAGCAGGGCCGTCAGCCAGCCGATCAGCCGCCGGGTGCGGGTGAGCGCCGCCCTGGTGCGCTGCGGCCGGCGGCGCCCCTTCTTCGCCTCCTCGTGCGTGATCATGTGCACGTCGATGGAGCCGGACAGCGCCGTGGTGTCCACGCCGACGCCGCGCGAGAAGATCTGCGCGAACCTGCCGCGCCGCGAGGCGCCGAGCACGAGCTGGGTGGCGTTGACGCCGCGGGCGAAGTCGAGCAGCGCGCGCGGGATGTCGTCGCCGACCACCTGGTGGTAGGTGCCGCCCATGCTCTCGACCAGGGAACGCTGCCTGGCCAGGCTGGCCGGATCGCCGCTGGACAGGCCGTCGGCCCTGGTCACGTGGACCGCGAGCAGGTCGGCGCCCTTGGTGCGGGCGGCGATGCGGGCGGCCCGCCGTACCAGAGTGTCGCCTTCAGGACCGCCGGTCAGGCAGACGACGACGCGCTCGCGCGCCTCCCAGGTGCCCTTGATGCCGTGGTCGCTGCGGTAGCGATCGAGTTGCTCATCGACTTTTCCCGCGACCCACAGCAAGGCCAGCTCGCGCAGGGCGGTGAGGTTGCCGACTCTGAAATAGTTGGACAAGGCGGCATCGACCTTCTCCGGGGCGTAGATGTTGCCGTGGGCCATCCGGCGGCGCAGGGCCTCCGGTGACATGTCGACCAACTCGATCTGCGTGGCACGGCGGACCACCTCGTCGGGGACGGTCTCCCGCTGCGGGATACCGGTGATCTGCTGGACGACGTCGTTGAGCGACTCCAGGTGCTGCACGTTCACGGTGGAGATGACGCTGATGCCGGCGTCGAGGATTTCCTCGATGTCATGCCAGCGCTTGGCGTTCCGGGAGCCGGGGACGTTGGTGTGCGCCAGCTCGTCGATGAGCGCGATCTTCGGCGCGCGCGCCAGGACCGCTTCCACGTCGAGTTCGGTGAAGGTGGCCCCCCGGTGGACCATCGTCTTGCGGGGGATCACCTCCATCCCTTCCAGGAGGTTCTCGGTGAGGGGGCGGCCGTGGGGGGCGGCCCGCCCCCCCCCCCACGCCCCCGCCCCCGCCCCCCCCCCCGCCCCGCCCCCCCCCAGACCCCCGCATTTACCACCCCCCAGATCGGGGCCCCCCGATGACCCCCCC